>JAPZAS010000017.1 GCA_027460525.1 Candidatus Methanoperedens sp. | reverse complement strand
CATGGAAGTGGAAGGATACAATGGAGGAGTTTATAGATAATACGATTATTTACCTTGGACAATATTTTCTCCGAAATAATTCTGAATCTGGATTTTCAGCGGATAAGAGGTGTTTTGGATGGACGGTGGGACAAAAAAGGGATGATAGAATTGAAACTGCTTTATTTTGCACTGGCGTCTGGCACAATTTGCTAAACTTGTACCCGACTTAATTCTGTCCCACAGCCGGGTTGTGAGCATTAGAACCCAAAATTCAACAGAACTTTTCTAATGGGTTCAGGAAAGACCTCTGAATTAATTCAGGGGACTAATCAGATGTGAATTAAATGGAATTTAAAGAAATAAATGTACCAGAGGGTATCGTCCAGCAAATTGATCATGACGGGGCATTTGCTGACATCGCAGTTGATGTGGGAAATAGAGATCATATCTATTCCAATGTCAATCTTGATGTGTTATATGGAGATACTATGGAGAAACTAAAATTAAGAATAGTGAGGCGCCTTGAGGTTTATCTGGAATTGGATATCGATGGGCTTAGGAAGTTCATAATTAATATTCTACTTAAAGTAAAGAAGGTAACAGTAGACCTGTTATATCAGGAACTCAATAAGAAATTCAAGGTTTCCTATAGAGCAGTTGCCTCAATTCTGGGTTATATTCATTCAAAGCTTGGTATCCTACATGCGGTCAAAGAATCTTATAAAATACCTATTGTGTATTCCTTAAGAGAAGAGTATTTGGATATAATTAATAGCTCATTGCATAAGAATACACAATGTAATGATTAATCATAAATGCAATCATTAATATTTAAAAAAAATTATATATGATAGTATAACTATATATGTGATGGTGACCGTTAGTAAATAGCCCGATATGTTAAGGTTGCGGGGTTGTGAATAATTAGAACCCAAAAAACAGCAGAACTTTTCTACTGGGTTCAGGATAGTAGGTGAATTAAATGGAATTTAAAGAAATAAATGTACCGGAAGGTATCGTCCAGCAAATTGATCATGAAGGGCCGTTTGCTGACATCGCGGTGGATGTGGGAAATGGAAATTATATCTATTCCAATATCAACCTTGATGTGTTACATGAAGATACGCTTGAAGATATAGAGAAGACAATAGGGTCTGTTCCTGTTTTCATGAGATATCTTCCCAAAAAAGTACTCATCCATAACTGGTCTTCATGGAAGATGGTTGATGAGATAAACATGGAAAGAGCAAGATACCTGCTAAGTACCGACGAAATATTAGAAGAAATGTTGGACAAAACCCAGGGGTAGGTTGTTAACACATGGATATATTTGATGTATTGACAGCAATTTCAAAAAGAAAGATGGCATTCATGCATGCAGGTGTGAACGAAAATGAAGCCTTGGTCAAGGCTGAATTTTATGTATCTAAAGATTATCACATACCGTTGCTTGATATCAAAAAGTTGTTGGGAGTGAGATTCATTCCTACTGGACTGGTTGAGAATAAATAAAGACCCCGCATTTAAATATGGGGACTAAATATAAGAGATGAATAATATGGTTAGAAAAACTGAAGAAAGAAAAGATATACACGAAGAGAAAAAGGATATTTTCAAGACTTGCGAAGACAGCTACACAGCAGTTTCAAAAATGTGGGAGGATTCCTACTTAAAACTATACAAGCCCTGGTTCGAATCCACAGAAGCGTTGTTCGGGAAAGCGTTTGAACTCTCAAAAGATGCTACACCAGAAAAATTTAAGGAATTTTATGGTGAATGGATGAAAACGTCACAGAACAGCTTCGGAAAATTTTATGAAATCCCGACGCTGGAGTCAAACAAGGAAACATTTGAGAAACTCTTGAGTAGCGCAGAGGAATCGAATAAAATCTACAGGTCATGGATCGCGGAATTAGAGGAGAATTCCAGGGCTACCCGCGAAGTACTCCAGGGCGAAGCAGATCCTGCAAAATATAAAGGAGTCTATGAGATGTGGATCAAATCATATGGAAAAATGCTCGACGAGCTTCTTACTCTGCCATTGCGGCAAAATATGAAAGAGATCTTTGAGAACATCACAGGAGTACCGGATTTCTATTCAGAGACATTTGAGCAGATATCAAAACTATGGAAAGATTCATACGCAAAGCTATACGTGCCTTATATCGACTCGATGCTGAAGCTTTCTGCGAAATCAGCAGAGATCTCCCGGGGGAATGCGAGCCCTGAAGCTTATAAGGAATTTTATACCTTATGGATGAATACCTATCAGGAGACCTATGGCAGGTTATTTGATGCCCAGTCAATGCGGCCTTCAAAGGAAGTACTGGAGTATTTCCTGCGGAGTGCAAACGTTAATCTGAACCTCTACAAGTCCTGGATAGCAACCCTTGAAAAACTGTCACAGAAAGCCAAGGAACTATCAGAACAGAGCGCAGATCCGGAGACAAATAAAGAATTTTATAATCTCTGGGCACAAACGTATGAAAAGGCATTTGACAACTTCTTTGAGAACACGCCTACAGTCAGCCCGTTTAAAGAGATTCTGGAGCCTGTAAAAAATGCAGCAAAGATATATGCAGACGTATTCACCAGCATATCCAAGATGTGGGTGAAGTCGGGTGTTCATTCAGCGTCAGCGTATCCGGGAAAGCATACAACATGAGTATGGAAAAATCCAGTTTTGAATCCACCCAGGAATTTTTTGACATGGGGTTAAAGGCATACGAAGCTACCTATGGCAGGCTAATCGAAATGCCTGCCCTGGGTCCAACGCGTGAGAAATCCGAAAAATTGATGAAGGGTTTCTCAAACTTTGTTAACCTTTATACGACCTGGATGGATTCCAATGTCAATCTCCAGGGTGTATTCATGGAAGCAATGCGCAGAATGCATGAGAAGACTGCGACCGAGATGGATGGAGAAATCAGCCCTGAGAAGTATAAAGATTTTTACAGGATCTGGATCGAAACATATAGTGAGACCTTTAAGGAATTCCTGAAATCAGGTCACTTTTCGGAGGACACAGGGAAATTCATGTCATACTTCATGGAGTACCAAAAATACAACCGTGAGATGCTTGAAGAGAATTATTTGAAACCAATGAATCTCCCAACGAAGAAAGAAATCGATGAGATAAACAAAGAGTTGTATTCTCTTAAGAAAACTGTAAAGGAATTAACCAGCCAGATCAAAGAACGACCAGAGACAAACTGATTCTTTCTTTTTTTGAAGGAGAAAACAAACATGAACGAGCTTATTTTAATAGAAGATTTTAAGAAATTCAAACTGGGGATGGAGCTTTTCCTGAGTCCACCTGATTTTTCCGTTGGAACAACGCCTTCAGAGATCATTTATACCGAAGATAAGATGAGACTTCTCCATTATATCCCAACCGTGGAAAAACCATATACAGTTCCAGTACTCGTAGTGTACGCGCTTGTGAACAGGTACTACATTCTTGACCTCCAGCCTGATAAAAGTGTTATAAAGAAGCTGCTGGATGAAGGTTTTGATGTCTATGTCATTGACTGGGGATATCCATCAGGCGCAGACAGATATCTTACAATTGATGATTATGTGAATGGTTATATAAATAATGCTGTGGATAGGATCAGAGAAGGGTCAGGATTGGATAAGATAACGCTGCTCGGCGTATGCCAGGGAGGGACTTTTTCTGTGATGTACGCCGCACTTCATCCTGAAAAACTGAAAAACCTGGTTGCTTTGGTGGCTCCTGTGAACTTTGACACAGATAAAGGACTTCTTCATCTCTGGGCAAAGAGCCTGGACGTGGACAGGATTGTGGATTACTACGGAATAGTGCCCGGGGATTTCCTGAATTCGGGATTCTTGCTCACAGACCCATTCAGGCTTATGATCGATAAATATGTAGGTCTATTTGAGCGAATGGAAAATGAACCTTGTGATGCTGCATGCAAGCTTCGCAACGAAGAAACTGTCAGGAACTTTTTGAGAATGGAGAAATGGATATTCGACAGTCCTGACCAGGCGGGTGAGACCTTCAGGCAGTTCTTCAAAGACTGCTATCAGAAGAACCTACTTATCAAGAATGAGATGATGCTCGATGGTAAGAAAATTAATTTAAAAAATATAACCATGCCGCTTCTTAATGTAATGGCAGAATTTGACCACCTCGTTCCCAATGATGCAAGTAAACCTCTGATGGATGCAGTATCAAGTTCGGATAAAGAGACTCTGGTCTTCCCGACCGGTCATATAGGAATATTTGTGGGCTCCAAATCCCAGAAAGAGGTCTGCCCCAGGATTGCTGAGTGGTTGAGGCCGAGGTCACTCGTGGATGGAGAAAAGAAGATTGAACAAAAAAGAAAGAGTCGGGAAATAGGAGTGAAGATAAAATGAGACTTGAAAACAAAGTTGCAGTTATTACAGGAGCAGGAAGCGGTATTGGTAAAGAGACTGCGCTCCTGTTTGCAAAAGAAGGAGCCATAGTTGTTGTAGCCGATATGAATGAAAGGGCTGGCGAGGAGACAGTAGAAGAGATCAAGAAAAATGGAGAGGGATTTTTTGTTAAACTGGATGTATCCAACAGGGAACAAACAAAACAGATGGTTAAAATCACTCTGGAAAAATATGGTAAAATAGACGTTTTGGTAAATAATGCAGGCATTGTTCAGGATGCCTTTTTATCAAAAATGACTGAGGAACAGTGGGATAAGGTTATCAACGTCAATCTTAAAGGAGTTTTTAACTGCACCCAGGCTGTTGTTGAAGTCATGATGAACCAGGGTAATGGGGTAATTATCAATACATCTTCGATCGTAGGGCTCAACGGCAATGTCGGTCAGGTCAATTATGCTGCAACCAAAGCCGGTCTGATTGGCATGACAAAGACTCTGGCAAAGGAACTCGGAAAAAAAGGGATAAGGGTCAATGCAGTAGCCCCAGGATTTATAATGACTCCGATGACCTCAAATGTACCTGAAAAAATTCTTGAAATGATGAAAGAAAAAACTCCATTGCGCAGACTGGGAGACGCAAAGGATGTTGCGTATGCATATTTGTATCTTGCTTCAGATGAGGCGAAGTTCATTAATGGTGCAGTTCTTTGTGTTGATGGCGGACTAGTAATATAGTATTTATGATGAAATAGGTGAGAAAAATGAATAACGTAGTTATTGTATCGGCAACAAGAACTGCAGTCGGGAAATTCGGGGGTCTGACCTAATCAATTTCCTCTTTAAATCATAGATGTCCATAGTCTATCACCACATTCTTTTCGAGAATATAATCCAGGAGGTAAGTACTGGTGAAAGTGTACTAAATAAGGCGCTTAACAAAAATTTAAGCGCCGAGGTAGGGATTTGAACCCTAGCTTACCAAAAGGTAAAACAGGTCTCGAGCCTGCCGCGTTAGTCCGCTCTGCCACCTCGGCATAGTATGTTTTTAATATAGTTTGTTAGCTATTAACTTGACGCTATAATAGTTTTCCACCCTATTGTTTTTTATGTAAAAGATTGATTTGCATAATCTTGGTGAAATTAATACCCTCGACGGCGCCAGGGTTGACCTTGAAGATGGATGGATCATTTTATGAAAGGAACACACATCGGGCATTCGAGCTATGTCGGGGACAGCATCATCGGAGAAGGCTGCAATTTCAGAGCAGGAACAAAGGTGGCGAATCCACGATGACAGAACGGTACTGGTAGAAACCGGGGGGAAGAAATTTGATTCGGGAAAAACTGACAATCCCCAAACAAACCTATCTTTAAATACTTTTCAGGAGTTATTTACTCCAATAACATGCCTAACAGCCTCAAAAAATACTACCGCGCCCCTCTCTACTGCAACCCCATCGCCATGATGCTGAACTCGGCGTTCGCAGCGTTCTTCGGTCTCTTGTTCCGGATAGTGGCGGCACGAACGATGTCCTCGAAAGATATGGGGCTTGCGACCGCGGTGATATCGGCGGCTGGGGTTATTATTGGGCTTTCGAGACGTGGAATGCCGGTATGATATAACAGGATTAATATGAAGAGACATATTCCAATAGCAAGACCAATTACAACTGATGAAGAACTGAAAGCCATTGAAGAAGTGTTAAAATCAGGGATGCTTGCACAAGGAAAGGCTGTCAATGAATTCGAGAATCTTTTTTCAGATTATATCGGGGTGAAAAATGCTATTGCGGTTAGCAATGGCACTGTTGCTTTGGATGTTGCTCTGAAGGCTTTAGGAATCAAAGAGGGTGACGAAGTCATAACTACACCTTTTACCTTTATAGCTACTGCAAACTCGATCCTCTACCAGAAAGCTAAACCCGTTTTTGCTGACGTGGATGAGCGGACTTTTAATATTAATCCAGCGGATGTTTTAAATAAAATAACCGCAAAAACCAAAGCAATAATCGGGGTGCATCTGTTTGGGCATCCATTCGATGTAAAAGCCATACAGGAGATTTGTGAAGACCATAAATTACTGCTGGTCGAAGACTGCGCGCAGGCTCACGGCGCAGAGTATCAGGGAAAGAAGGTCGGAAGTTTTGGTACCGGATGTTTTTCATTTTATCCCACAAAGAACATCACGACTGGGGAAGGAGGCATAATAACAACAGATAATGATGAGGTTTCGGGGTCATCCAGGTTACTCAGGAACCACGGGCAAAGTTCAAAATATTTTCATACAGTATTAGGATATAATTACCGCATGACAGATATACAGGCGGCGATCGGCATAGTTCAGCTTAAAAAATTGGATGGATTTAACGGAAAAAGGATACATAACGCAGAGTATCTAAATAAACACATAAAAGCAGATGGAATAATCACGCCGCATAAGGATAACAGCGTTAAGCATGTTTATCACCAGTATGTAGTAATAATCGATAGAGATTCAATAGACCGTGAAGAGTTTATCAAATATCTGACCGACAATGGCATCGGATGCGCAGTCCATTATCCACTACCTATTTTTAAGCAACCGCTATATCAGGAATTGGGCTATACTGATAAAAATGTTAAATGCCCGGTTGCAGGGGAATTAGCAAACACGGTTTTAAGTTTGCCTGTACATCCGGCGCTAACAGAAGAAGATTTAAAATATATTGCAGATACTATAAATAATTTTGAGGAATTCGAATGAAAATTGGTATCATTGGAACAGGAACGATGGGGAGAAACCATGCCAGGGTATATTCCGAGTTCAAAGGGGTCGAAGATATTTATGTTTTTGACCTGAATAAGAATAATGTCAATGAGATGAGGAAACTCGGGTTCATTGTTTGCGATTCTGTGGATGAATTGCTGGATTATGTCGAGGCTGTAAGCATCTGCGTTCCAACTAAATACCATCTGGAAGTCGCAAAAGCGGCTATTGAAAAAAACGTCCCTTGCCTGATAGAAAAACCAGTGACAATATCTGTTGAAGAAGGAGAAAAATTATTAAATATCCTGAAAAACAAAAATCTGATCGTTGGCGTGGGGCAGATTGAGCGTTTTAATCCAATTATAAATGAAATCAAAAAAATGATTGTAAATCCCTTTTTCGTTGAATTGAGGAGGCATAATCCTTTATCGTCAAGAGTAACCGATAGTTCCGTGGTTGAGGATTTGATGATACACGATATAGATATTGTATTTAATGTTTTATTTAATAATGATAGTTATAAAATTTACAGTGGCGGAACTGCCGATGTCTGCAAAGCCATGGTCGTGTTCGGTGGTTCCATTGCCTCTATTTCTGCAAGCAGAAGAGCCTGTAAAAAAATAAGGACAATTTATATTGAAGATGAAAATTTCACTATAGAAGGGGATTTTATGGCTCAGGAAATTTATACCTACTGGAAACCAGAAAAGTATGGTATAGATAGAGAGAAGTATACGCAGGAGAACATTATTGAGAAGGTTCTGGTCAATAAGGTGGAACCATTGAAAGTTGAATTGAGAACATTTATTGATTGTGTAAAAAAGAACACAGAGTTCCCTGTTACGCCTGAGCAGGCTTTAAATAATCTCAGGATATGCGAAAAGATAAAAACGGGCTTTGAATGAACTATTATAAACACCCTACGGCAATAGTAGAAAGCGTTGAAATTGGAGAAGGATCCAAAATATGGCATTTTGTACACATCAGAGAACATGCTATAATTGGAAAGAACTGCAATATAGGAAAGAGTGTTTATGTTGATGCAGAAGTCAAAATAGGAGATAATGTAAAAATCCAGAATTTTGCATCGATATACAGGGGCGTTGAAATAAAAGATGATGTTTTCATCGGTCCCTCTGCTGTTTTTACAAATGACCTGTATCCAAGGGCATCTATCTGGGGAGAAGAGCGGATAGTTCCTACAATTGTAAAAAAAGGCTCAAGCATAGGTGCTAATGCAACCATTATTTGCGGGGTGACGGTTGGAGAGTACGCTATGGTCGGCGCAGGAAGCGTTGTTACAAAAGATGTACCTCCATTCAGTCTGGTTTTTGGAAATCCTGCCCGGATGAGAGGTTCTGTTTGCTATTGCGGGAAAAGATTGAGTGAAATCATGGATGATGGAGAGGACGAGGTCGTTTATAAATGTGAATGCGGGAAAATAGTCAAAATTATGAAAGAGTGGTGAACAATGCATAGAATAGCAGTGATCGGTCTGGGGAAGGCTGGATTGCCTCTCGCAAGCGTGATTGCGGACAGCGGATTTGAAGTTACTGGTGTGGATATAGATGAGAGAAAATGTGGTCTTATTAACAGGGGTATAAATCCAATCCCTGATGAACAGGGTTTAGACGAATTGATCACAAAACATGGCGGAAAAAATTTAATCGCAACGGCAGAATATAAAGACGCAAAGGATTCTAATTTTTTTATTGTTATCGTTCCGTTATTTATCGATGAAAATCACATCCCTGATTATGATATTTTGGAGAATGCTTTCAGAAATATAGGAAAGATTTTGAAAAAGGGCGATTGCGTTGTTTTAGAAACCACAGTCCCGCCATTGATTACCGAGACAAGTGTTAAAGGTTGGCTGGAAGAGGAAAGCAGCCTGAAATTTGGTGATTTTTATCTTGCGTATTCTCCTGAGAGAATTATGACCGGATACAGCATTTCCAGGTTAAGGGAGTTCCCAAAGGTCATCGGTGGCGTGGACGAGAAAAGCGGGAAAATAGCGTTTGAAGTTTACAATACGTTTATCCCGAACCTGCATTTAGTATCATCTGCAAGGGTTGCGGAGTTTATTAAGGTCATTGAAGGATGTTACAGGGATGTGAATATCGCCCTGGCAAATGAGCTGTTCAAGATCGCCGGTGAACTGGGCATTGATTTTTATGAAGCTAGGGAATATGCAAATCACCAATACTGCAACATCCACCTGCCGTCTACTGGAGTTGGCGGACACTGCATCCCATTTTACCCGTGGTTTTTGATCAAGGAAATGGAGCGGAGAACTAAATATGATTATGGTAGTTTATTGAGAACTTCAAGAGAGATAAACGACCAGATGATAAATTACTGGGCTGAGAGGATCATCCTGAAATGTTTGAGGATCAATAAATCATTAGGGGAAGTAAAAATATGCGTCAGGGGGATAACGTACAGGGAGGGGATTAAAGAACTGATTAACAGCATGAACCTGGCTCTTGTGAAACTGCTGATGAAAAAGGGTTTGAAAGTGTACGCTTACGATGAGCTGTTTACTCAAGAGGAGATTGAGAGCATGGGTTTAAGGTTCATAAAGCCAGATGATGCGGATATAGTGTTTGATTGCTTTAAATTGGCGATAGAATGATGAAAATCGTCTCTCTCGTCGGCGCCCGCCCCCAGTTCATCAAGTGCGCGCCGCTGTCCCGCGAACTGCGAAAGGAGCATGGGGAGGTGCTGGTGCACACGGGACAGGAATACTAATATGAGATGGATGATGGTTTTTTGAGAGAGGAATAGCTCTAAACTCCTCTTCAGGATAGCTGGGGCGCGCACAATGCCAGCATCTGGCTTGCGACTACCGGCGGCGTGGGTTTCATAGAGAGCAATCTGGCAGGGAACTTTGTGGAAAACAAGGTGTAATTCAATGACCGTCCATGGGCAGGGTAGAAGAGATTTTATTGAGTTCTTAATTTACTTTTTTCTAACCACCACAACATCAGACGCAGTGAATGCCGTGCCTGTAGGGCTATTCTTTGCTTCGAGCAACCAAGTATACTTGCCAGCGATACTGGGGTTCTTGAGCGTGCCTTTAGCCACATCTACTGTAGCCTTTTCATGGCTCAGTATGGGACCTGGTATCCCTCCGAGAGAAAGGTTAAGGTAACCAGCGCTGATAGAACTAGGCTTGGTAAACTTGAGAGAAGTAGTACCGATGACCATGTTCGTTATAGGTAGACCTCTCTTGGTTCTGTAAGTACGACCGGAATCGGTTGAAAATCTTATATCAACGGTTTCTATTACAGTATTGTTTGAAATTATAATTACTATAACTTTAGGGTCATTCATCATTTTAAACCAAGTGTATTTGGCGATTGTCTTGCCCGACTGTGGGAGAGTGAAATTATAACCCTTTGGAATTGTTAGATTCAGGAAAAAAAATCCGCCATGAGGGGCGCTTTCTGTATTCATGGTAGCATGATATTCATCCTTCGAAGAATTAACGAAGGTATCATGTGGATCTATGTTCAGTTTTATACCTTGACCAGGAGCCTGAGCAGGTATCGACATTACTATCATTAAAATCGGAAATAAAACCAAAAATGTTAAAACAGACCGCAATAAATTGTTATACTTTTTATACATATTAATCTCCCTTACTTCGAATGCATGAAAGCTCCACCTTAATCCGCTAAAACCCATTACACCTCTTTACGATTTATAGTCATCGCTATAAATATTGTATAAATATTATGATGATAATCCGCGTGCATAGTTGAGTGATGTGGAGAGGCAAATGGTCCGATTGCATCATTTTTGATTTTGCGAAGCAAGCAAGAACATCTTTGTAAAACATTTGCCGCGCCGGGGTTGCGACCCCAGACCTTGTGCATGCGCCGCTCTTCGGCGGTAATAACGTATCGAGCCTATGGTTAAATCGTTGAGTTCACGACTAATCCTTTCCGGGCCGTTTTTGTTGTGTTGCTCTGCAATGGTCAACGTCATTGGTCTACGCGTTTCCATCTTCCCGGTAAGGTGGTTCATCAAGTGCGTACCGCTGTCCGAGAATTGTTGAAGGAGCATTGAGAATACAGCCGGGCGGGCACAGGAGGAAAGATTGGACTATGCTTAAAATGTTTAACAGTTCGGCGCGCCGATAGGCAAAAAGGGCAACCGATAGCGCAAATAACAAACCGCAGATGAACGCCCCGAGTCGCGCCTCGGGAGGGTGCAACCACCAGTCTCCGCGTGTCCAAAAGCGCCCTATTTATATATCCCACGTCATATCTAAGAGCAGAACATGAAGCTCATCTCCATCGTGGGCGCCCGCCCCCAGTTCATCAAGTGCGCGCCGCTGTCCCGGGAACTGCGAAAGGAGCATGAGGAGGTACTGGTGCATACGGGGCAGCACTGCGACTGAAAGAAACACCGTTCTAATCAGGCTGTGGCATGTCATGTGGTTGAAAGAGATCATCTGGATTGAAAAGTTCACATCAAAGATAGAGGTGAAGCATAATGTTACCGGCGAGGAAGTCGAAGACGCCTTGCTCTCAAATGGTTTATTTCGCCGCGCACAGCGAGGTAGAGTGAAAGGAGAAGATATTTATGTTGCATATGGTCGAACTCATTCAGGGCGGTATCTTTTTATAGTATTCATTTATAAATCACCTATGATAGCACTCATAATATCTGCAAGAGATATGACAGTTCAAGAGCGGAAATACTACAATGCCAAAAAAAGTTAAGAAAATACCGGAAGAGTTTAAAACATACGAAGAAGCTGCCGAGTTCTGGGATACCCATAACAGCGCAGACTACCTGGATGAATTTGAAGATGTGGAAATTAAGGTCGACATTCAGAAAAGACATTATCTAATAGAATTGGATTCCAGAACAGCAGAATTGCTTCAGGAATTGGCGAGGAAAAAAGGGGTTTCTGTCAATTATCTTGCAAACGAGTTGCTTCATGGTCAACTTGCAGAAGCGGAATAACCTTAATATATTTATCCAATTGGATATGGTTTTTTATGATTTTTGAATTTATGTGCGATGCGGGCGACAATTTACTGCAGATGAACGCCCCGAGTCGCGCCTCGGGAGGGCGCAACCACCAGCCTCCGCATGTCCAAAAGCGCCCTATTTATATATCCCGCGTCATATCTAAGAGCAGAACATGAAGCTCATCTCCATCGTTGGCGCCCGCCCCAGTTCATCAAATGCGCGCCGCTGTCCCGCGAACTGCGAAAGGAGCATGGGAAGGTGATGGTGCACACGGGGCAGGATGCTCATCGAAATTGAAAGGGTGCTTTTAAAAGAAGAACATGATATGGCGCTTGTGTTAGGCGAGACAAACTCAACGCTAACAGGCGTGCTGGCAGCATCCAACCTTGTATAAAAGCTGGGTATGTGATGGCAGGAGTGCGCAGTTTTGACAGAATGATACCTGAAGAGACCAACAGGTGTAATATGGAAGAAGCCTTTTTGGGAATGGATGGTGATATAAATAAGGATTGATAGGATAATCTGGCTTGATGAGATTGTTGAAAAAATACGCTATAAGCATAATGTTACTGTAACCGAAGTTGAAGATGTTTTTAAGAATAAACCAAAGTTCAGGCGTGGTCCAGCAGGAAATTATGTTAAAGAAAATATATATTATGCTCTTGGCAGCACAGATGCAAACCGTCTGTTATTCGTAGTCTTCATCTTCAAGAGAACAAACGAAGCATTAATAATAAGCGCACGAGAAATGGATACTAAGGAAAAATCAATATATTTAAAATTATGACAAAAAAAACACCAGATTTCAAATCGCTGGAAGAAGCGGCTGACTACTGGGATAGCCACAGTTTCGCAGAGTATATAGAAGACACAGAGCCGGTTGAAATCGAAGTTCATCTTGCTAAACGCAGGATAATGCTGGAGATAGATAGCGATCTTTCTGCAAAGCTTAATAAAATAGCCCAGAAGAAAAAAAAGAGCTATGATAAGCTGATCGGCTCATGGATACGTGAAAAAATAAACCAAGAAGCATCTAATTGAAGATATGACTTGATGTAGAAAACATTGCCCATATCTTCCAACAGTCCAGGCGCGCCAGTAGAAATCCCAAATAACCTCCGGTCTGAAAAATATTAACCGCAGATGAAAAAACTTATGAAAGTTTTATCAAACGAGGGGTATGCTTCGCATACCCCAACACTGCGTAAACCGAAGTCTCGGTTTATGAACGCCCCGAGTTGTGGCCCCCTGCAAGAACCGGGGCAACCACGAGCCCAAAAATCCTCGCATGTCCAAAAGCGCCCTATTTATATATCCCGCGTTATATCTAAGAGCAGAACATGAAGCTCATCTCTATCGTTGGCGCCCGCCCCCAGTTCATCAAGTGCGCGCCGCTGTCCCGCGAACTGCGAAAGGAGCATGAGGAGATACTGGTGCATACGGGGCAACACTATGATCATGAGATGTCGGATATATTTTTTGAGGAGCTAAATATCCCGAAACCTGATTACAATCTGGGCATCGGCTCAGGCAGCCACGGTGAGCAGACTGGAAAAATTCTCATCGAGATAGAAAAGGTGCTCATGAAAGAGAAGCCGGATCTGGTCATAGTCTACGGCGACACCAACTCCACCCTTGCAGGCGCGCTGGCTGCGGCGAAGCTCCATATAAAGGTGGCGCATGTGGAGGCGGGATTGCGCAGTTTTGACAGGAGCATGCCCGAGGAGATCAACAGGGTACTGACAGACCATACATCTGACCTGTTGTTTTGCCCTACGCAGACTGCGGTGGATAATCTGGCAAATGAAGGTATTACAGCAGGCGTGCATCTGGTGGGGGATGTGATGGTGGATGCGCTTGAGTATAATCTGAAGATAGCTGAGAAGAAATCCGGGATAATCGAGGAGCTTGCGCTTGAGAAGGGTAAGTATCTTGTGATCACAGTACACCGTCCGGGTAATACAGACAGCAGGGAGAACATGACGAATATCATCGGGGCGCTGCGTGAGGCAGGGAGGGTTGTGGTGTTCCCTGTGCATCCCAGGACTGAGAAATACCTGAGGGAATATGGGCTGCTGATGCCTGAGAATGTGAAGCTGATCAAGCCTCTGGGATATCTGGATATGCTGAGGCTGATGGCAAATGCCGGGAAGATACTGACCGATTCAGGGGGGATCCAGAAGGAGGCGTATGTGCTCGGAGTGCCATGCATCACGCTGCGGGAGAATACTGAATGGGTGGAGACGCTGGAGGGAGGGTGGAATGTGCTGGTGGGGGCGGAGAAGAGGAAAATATTAGAGGGGGTGCGCAGTTTGTCTCCAAGGGGTGGACAGAGGAAGGTTTTTGGCGGCAAGGGCGCAAGCAAAAGGATTCTCCAATTGGCACAATCTATGAATTTTCAAAAAAGATATTAAAATAGATTTATACAGTTATGGCGCACAGAAGAAACCAATTCAGCCTCCAGAACAAAACACCCACCCAATGATCGCAAAGTGCGCAAAGACACCAGCAGGTAATTTCAGAAGCGATGCGTCTCAAAAATAGACTTTCTTGAATTATATAATCACCGGCGCCGGCGCAGCCATCTGCACTACCTTTATTTATATATCCCGTGTCATATCTAAGAGCAGAACATGAAAATCATCTCTATCGTTGGCGCCCGTCCCCAGTTCATCAAGTGCGCACCGCTGTCCCGTGAACTTCGCAAGGTGTATGATTTTATCCCTATGCATACATATAATCTGACTGTGGAAGCTCTTTTAAGAGCAGGGAAGAAGCCTTCGGGCTATATGGTCGCTTTACTGGGCTGGGCGATCAGTAATTCGGTTTTTGTCAGGAACTTGCCCTCACAACGGCAGAAGCATTCTTTTATTGTGGATCGTCGGAATGTTGTGGATATGGATGGGTTCATTGGTGCAGGGTTTGTGTATAAGGTTATAGAGCGTGGGGATAAGAACAGCCCTCCGACAAAATATGGCAGTTGATTTTCATGAAGATCGCAATCATTCTCGGCACCCGCCCTGAGATTATAAAAATGAGCCCCATTATCCGTGAGTGTGAGCGGCGTGGTCTTGATTATTATATCCTGCACACAGGACAGCATTATTCTTTCGAGATGGACCGTGTGTTCTTTGAAGAACTCAACCTCCCGTCTGCACGCTACAATCTGGATGTTGGCTCAGGCACCCACGGTCGGCAGACTGCTACCATGCTTTCCGGCATTGAGGAGATCCTGATGCGGGATGTGCCTGATGTGGTTCTAGTGCAGGGTGATACCAATACCGTGCTTGCATGTGCTCTTGCAGCATCCAAACTTCACATTCTGGTGGGGCATGTGGAAGCAGGGCTTCGCAGTTTTGACCGCCGGATGCCTGAGGAGATAAACAGGGTAATTACCGATCATATCTCTGATTATCTTTTTGCGCCTACTGAGACGTCAAGGCGGTACCTTCTGGATGAGGGCATCCCTGATGAGCGTATTTTTGTCACAGGCAATACCATTGTGGATGCGGTGTACCAGAACCTTGAGATAGCAAAGGCAAAGGTGGAAATTCAGGAAAGGCTTGGTCTTGTTGAGGGCGAGTATTTCCTTGCCACTGTACACCGTGCCGAAAATGTGGATGACAGGGTGCGGCTTGCAGGGATTCTTGATGGTTTCAGACGTGTGTATGAGGAGTTCGGGATGCATGTCGTGTTTCCCGCACACCCGCGTACTGTAAAGATGATATCGGAGTTTGGATTTGATGTGCCCTCTGGTACGCTGATGATTGAACCTCTGGGGTATCTTGAGTTCTTGCAGCTTGAGAGCAGTGCGAAGCTTGTTTTATCCGATAGCGGGGGTTTGCAGGAAGAGGCATGTGTTCTGGGTGTTGGGTGTGTGACGTTGCGGGATAATACTGAGCGGCCTGAGACTGTGGAGGTGGGTGCGAATGTACTGGTGGGGTGTGATAGTGGGAGGATTGTTGAAGGTGTACGGAGGATGATGGGGAAAGATGGGAATTGGGTGAATCCGTATGGGGATGGGAAGGCGAGTGAAGAAATCGTGGAAATATTTTCGCAACTTAAGAAAAGTTAAGTCGGATGAAGCAATATGAAAACGAATCACACAGACATTAAAAAATTATCACCACTTGATGCTAGAAGAATCCACGATTGGGACATCGATAAATTGTATGATCGTAAATGTCCGTTTTGCAATTTCGATGGAAAAAATAGTTTCATTCGCCCAGACCGATTAATCATTAAGTATTGCAATAATTGCCACTCTTTTTTTGTATCGCCTGCACCCAATGAATGTCAACTGAATGATTGTTATTCTAAATATTTCGAAACACATTCAGGGGGTAGTAATAATTTTACTTCCATTGAAGCTAAACGAATTTTATCATTAGATCCATGGGAGGATTTGAGAATTAAAGAGATATCTTCATTAATTGATCTTAAAGGTGCTGATGTATTAGATGTTGGATTTGGGAGAGGTGAAACTTTAGTACGATTGAAAAAATTAGGAGCTAATGTGTATGGTGTTGATTTAGATCAAGATGCAGTGCACTTCGCGAGAGAATACCTTAATATAAAAACTGTTTTCAGATATCGAATTGAAGAAATAGATAATTCTAAAAAATATGATTTGATTATTCTTAATGACTTTATTGAACACCCACTGGATCCAATGTCATCCATCAAAACGGCTAATAATCTTTTAAAAGAAGGGGGTCTATTATTAATATGGACTCCAAATGCTTCTTTTTCACTATTCGAAAATGATCCCGTACTGTTCCGAGTGGATTTTGAACATATGCAATACCTTTCTTTTAATACCTGTTATTATATTGCAAAAGAAATTGGGTTTGATCTCATTCATATTGAATGTTTGGGGTATCCTTACTTAGTAGGAATTAGGACTATTCTGACCAAACAAAAAAATACTTTGAGGCGCTCAGTCAATAACCTTTATACATTAATAACTTCGATGAAAATTGTTAAAAAATTGAATTTAGTGAAACAAATTATCAAACCCTCTCCAGATCCTCGCTGTGGCAAATATCATCTGTTTTGCATATTGCAAAAGAAACGAAATCAACAGAATGTGGTGAGTGACGTTGAGGAATAATACAGTTAGGAATAATACGGTGAGGCTTGGATTGAGGAGGGAAGGTCGGTGAATTAAGTGATTGTACTTGAACGTCTAGCCAAAGGCGCTGCTTATACACTTATAGCATCAGTTTTGATAAAATTAATGATGTTAGTTCAATCTATAGTCGTCGCTCGGCTGTTGGGGCCATCTGATTTAGGCATATTTTCGATATTAGGAAATTTACAGACAATGGCATCTTTGATGGCTACTTTTAGCATTCCAGTTGCTTTGACCAGATATATAGCGGCATCAAAATCAAATGAAGAAACAGGTCATATTTTATCAACTTCAATCGTTTTGATTTTCGTCTTCTCTTTGTTTTCATCAATAATATATTACCTTAGTGCAGGCTATTTTTCTAAAGTATATAACGAGCCAATTTTAGTAAGTTTAATAGCAATATCGTCTCTTGTTGTCATCTTTAATGCTTATGCAGATATTGGAAATTACTTACTTCAAGGGCTTCATCAGATAACTCTTTTATCGAAAATTAATGTACTCAAAACTTCAATAGCGATCGCATTATTTGTGGTTTCCATTTATTTTTACGGTCTCATAGGTGCTGTAATTGCATCTTTATTAGCAACGATCATAAATATATTTATATTCATTGTTTATTTACGACCCCATACTACAGGGATTTCATTAAATTTCAATATAAATAACCTAAAACAATATAAAACCTTAATTAATTACTCAATACCATCTTTTTTAGCAGTAATCGTTATTTCGATTGCTAGTTTGTACGCTAATACTCTTTTAGCAATCAACATAGGATTTGAAGCAGTGGGATTTTTCAGAATCGCGAGTACTCTTTCAAGTAGTCTATTATTTATACCATCTGCTATATCTGTTCCACTTTTTCCTCTTATTTCAGAACTTGATTCTATAGATAAAGAAAAATTATCCCATACATTCTCTGATGTAACCAAGATATTGATTTTAATATTACTTCCTTTGACGGTAGTGATGGGATTGTTCTCGAAAATCATTATAGAATTATTATATGGGTCAACATATAACGATGCTTGGTTTCCAACATTCATAATGACCATTACAACATTTGTAATATCTATCGGACTAATTCAGGGTGTCTTTCTACAGGGAACTGCTAAAGTTTGGGGGTCATTTTTGCTAAATATTCTTTGGGCGATTTCTTTCGTAATATTATTAAATTTGTTTATTGAAAAAGGCATTAATGGCATTGCTTATGCATATTTAATCTCTTATGTATTTTATGTTTTAACTTTGATAATATATCTTCAAATTAAATTAAGAATCAAATTTATGAATTGGAAAAAATTATTTCTTCATACGTCATCAATATTTAGTATATCATATTTTATTATTCAACTATTAAATGGTTATACTTTTATTTTTGCTTCGATATTATTAATTATTATCACAATTTATGCGGTTTTTTCACAGTTAAATTCAAAAGAAAAGGAGATATTTATCAGTTTTTTAAATAATAAAAAGGAGATTTTTAAGTTTTGAAAATTCTATTCGTTTCTACTTTGAAAATATCGGATGTTGGCGGTGTGATCTCTCACATGACAACTCTTGGGAAGGGGTTCGAGGAATTAGGCATGAAGTTGCTTATATTTATTCCCTACAATTCTTAGCTAAAAAAAAGCTGAGTGGGAAATATTCATTTTATTTTCGCACAGACATTCAATAGTTCTTCCGCTCTCTTTACATTGGAGCAATATTTAACAACAAATTTTCGTGCATTCCTTACAATTTCACTTGTATCGGATTGAAGTGATTGAGTGATTATTTCAGCAATTTTGTGAGGATTTTTTTCTGGAACTAGGAAACCAGTCATACCATCATGGATAATCTCCTTTAAACCACCAATATTTGAAGCAATAACAATATTTCCAGATGCCATTCCTTCGAGAGCAGATATTGAAGTTGCCTCTTCAAGACCCATATAATTAATAGAGGGTATAATCACAATTTCTACTTCATTATATAGGTATTTCATATTTTCATGAGGTATAAAAGGCAGGAATAATATCCTATGCTCAAGTCCATCTTTTTTCATAGTTTCTTTAATATTATCGACTACTTCACCCTTATTGCCTGTAATCACCAAGAGAACATCATCATTTAGATATTTCATAGATTTTACTGCATATATAACTCCGTTTTTCGGATCATTTACTCTCCTTGGGCATAAAACAATTTTTTTATTGGGCAATCCAAATAATTGTTTGGATTTCCTTGGTTTAAATTCTTCGATATCAACGAAATTAATCATTTTTTCAATTTTATCTGGATTTATTTTCCATTCTGAAATTAAATTATTTTCAATCCTCGAATCAACAGGGATTAGTAAATCAGCATGTTTTAAAAGAATCTGTTGTTCTTTGATTAAAAATCTCCCCGCTAAACTATCTCTTTGCATTCCTACAATTTCTATACTATGGCTCATATAACTGTGAATAAAGGATATTAATGGAATTTTATATATTTTTTTTATCACAAGATTTGGAATAAATACAGTATAATCAGTCATACAAATCAGATCATATCTATTAAAAATTTGTTTGAGTATAACAATATTTAAAAACATGAAGATCAACGATATTTCTTGATATATTACCTTAATAGTTTTGAACTTTTTGAGAATAATAAGGGGTGTATATAAACCAAATACCAGGATCGGTCTTGGAATAGATGATGCAGTAATATAATCTACTGTATGCCCTAATTTTTCCAAACCTTCACCTAAGGATTTCATATGTGAAAGTACACCCCCCACATCCGTTATCTTTAGAGAGGATACAAATACAATTTTCATTTTCAATTCACCTATATTTTTATTGCATTCGAAATTATCAGTTACTAAACACACATTTTAACTAGTTTTCTAACCACTAAATTATCTTTTCTAATTTTATTCCATCTTCTTTATTTATAAATTCAGGTAATATCTTTGTATGACTAAACCCTAATTTTTCATATGCCTTTATCGCTGGAATGTTGGTAACATTAGTTTGTGTCATAATTTTTTTTATATTGCGCATCGCTGATCCCACATATAATAAATAATCCAACATTTCATTTGATATTTTTAACCCTCTATAATTAGAATCTATTGCCATCCAAGTTATATTAAGGTGAATTTCAATGCCTTTTTTAGAAAGATGTAATCTCGGTACAGACGTAATAAAACCCACGATTTTCCCCTCAAATTCTGCGACACTATTTATTGCAGGGTATTTATATACATATTTTTTCATTTCCTCAGCATATTGATTTTGTTCTTCTGCAGATAAATGATTGAAACTGTTATAGAATATATCGATAACATCAGTCAAATCTTTTGTATTCATTTGTCTTATTATAATTGTTCCATGCGGGACCGGATATTTGCGTGGATTTATAAACATCGTTTTCATGTTGGCCATTAAATAAATTCTTGTTGCAGTATTAATAACAGCGTTATAAATTTTTAGTGCAAAAAACTTATTAACAGTCATTTTATTCCCGATTTAATGCGCCTGTATAATTCTATCATGCGCGCAAACCTTACATTTTTCACAAACCAATCGACATGTCTTATTTCACCATTCCAGCCTGATTTAAAAATGTAAATTCCATCTTTCTCTTCAGAAGGCATACCACCAAGATCGCATTTTTTATATCCATTTTTCTTTCCGTCCATAAGTATTTCCCAAACCAATAAATTATTTGCCTGCAATGAGCGATATTCTGGCAAAATTGCCCAATATCTCGTAACAATCATATCTTTAAAACAAAGTACAAGTGCAGCACCGATTGGTTTATCCTGGTGATTGGCTAAATATATTTTAACCATTTCTTTATCACCCAGTTCATCCAGGGCATATTTATAAAATTCAAATTGGGGGATGTCAAATCCTTTGAATTTCGATAACGAATGCATGGCATTAAATAAAATCTTCAATGCAAATTCTGTGTTATCTTGTCTAATTTCCACTCCTGAATTTTTTGCTTTTCGTATAGGTGTGCGAGTCTTTTTATTTAATCCCTCCCATAGTTCCTGTTCGCTGATCATTAAGTTGATAATAGATGTCAACCTCTCCGATATCCTATACCCCTTTTTTACCAAAATTTTCTTAAGATTATTTCCTTCAAACGGAGAAAGTCTTAAAGAAACAGCTCCTTTTTGCCTTGCGAACCTTTCCATTTGAGTAATCAAATCATCTAAAATTCCTTCATCTGCATCTGGTAAAACACATGGGCCACCGTAGTCCCAGGTCATATACAATGGGGATTCAAATATCCTAAATTTTCTCGATATGGATTCGATATTTTTTATTTCCAACGGCCTCAGGAACCCTGGATATATTCCAACAATTTCGCCTGAATTATTTTCTGCAACAAGATATAAAGATTCAATGCCAAATCCTTTTTCGATAACCTCCTTCCATTCCCAGGTATGGGCATAAGTACTATTTTTTGCTTTCAATGCTATATTGTTCCATGCCCTCTTATCATCATTATTTGCAATTCTGACGTTAATCATTTTAATTCAAATCCTTATTTAACAAAAACATCTAGATATTTATTGATATATTCTATTCGAATGGGCATTTTTGTACTTGAATTTCCAATAATCTTTCCATTTTCAAAATAGATTTCCATTTCAACGTCCTCTCTTTTTTGCCACCACTCAGCACATTCACTTGCTGTTGCAATCCAGTAATTTTTTTCCGACACGTAATCCAATGTTTTTAAAAATGTTTCGTAAATTTCGGGAAATAATCTTTTGTTAATATATGAATTATGAAAACTTAATACTAAACAACCATGGTGCAGTTCAACAGTTTTAGTGAGTTCCGCCATTATTTCAATATGTTGTTTCGCATTAAAATTTCTATGTATGCCAGTCCAGTCCATATACGGCGAAGGAATTTCTAAAAACTTAAATTTTGATTTGTTATCCATATCGAATGGATGATATGGATAACAAATCCCTGATTTAAAACCGAATTTTTCATTGGATGCAATTGAAATATCATATTTTAGATTACAATTATTAATTATCTGCAATGTTTTTGGATTCAAAAATGCTCGTGTCAAAGTATGTTGCCGATGGCCTATAATTTCTTCACCTGTCTTCTCTTGAAGTTCTTGTTTTTCAGCAATGAAATCTTTTTCATCTAATGCGGCTTCAGGTGATCCATGGAGACCAATTTCATGCCCCTTATGTTTTATTTTTTCAAGAATGTTGAAGAAATGACTCTTTTGTGAATATTTTGGGAATAGATAAAATGTAGATTTAATCGATTTTTCATCCTCAATATTCAATAATGTGTCGATATTATCACCATAAGATTTGAGCATTATATGTGACAGTATATATTTGATGCATTCAAATTTTGATTTTTTTCTTGATGGACACCTGTCAATTTCATCAATATCATGAGTTATAATGCAACATGCTTGTTTAAAATCAGGCCAGAACCATTTTCTTATAAAAGGTAGATTTTGGCCATGATAACAGTTCCTTATTTTTTCAGTTAATTGAATTTCATGTTCTACAACTGATGCATCTATCCTATCTTTCTCATCTAATTTCAATGACCCTGTTAGTGCAAATAAATAATCATTTAAAAAATCATCATCGATATAAATCACATTTTTGTATTTAATATCTTTATTTATGGTTGAAATAACACAAGAATGATTCTCAACATTTTTTTCATTACATATTTTGAATAATATTCCTTGGTGATTTAGTATTTCCGTGATTACATCATTTTTCAATGGCGTATCTTCGATAACCCCCACCTTAATACTAATTTTCATTCAGTAGGTCCTCGTATATTTTTTCAATCTTTGGTATTATAACCTCATTACTAAATTCATCCTCAACTATTTTTCTAGCATTATAGCCTAATTTTTGCAAATCATCTCTATTGTCTTTTATATGTTCAAGTAAATTGATTAAATCATTAATATCTTCTTTTACGAGATAGCCAGTTTTGCCATGAATTATTGGGTGCCTATTACCTTTATCAAGCATAATTACTGATCGCCCGCTGGACATTGCTTCAAGAGTAATTCTCGATATTCCTTCAGCAATCACAGGATTAAAAAGAATGTCGATATTTTTCAAGAAAATTGGAATTTTATTTTCCGGAAGTGATCCATAGAAATGAATATTTGAATTATTATGAATTTGAATAGGATTGCATGTCAAGTGAAGTTCACAAAAATCAGGCAGATTTTTTATTAATTTTTGCAAAAAAACAATACCTCGTGAGCGTTCAAACCGCCCTGCAAAACCAATCTGAAGTTTTTTTCTTTGCTCTATTTTAGAAAAAGAGAACCTATTTAAATCAACTGAATTTGGAATAAATGATATTTTTTTGTTCTGGTTTTTTGATTTTAAATAATTGTTAACATAACTTTCAATGTTTTTATCCACACAAATTATATTTTCAAACTGGTCGATAATGTAATGCTCATATTTTTCAAAAATAGCATTATCTGTTAATGGAGAAAACAAATTGTGTATTGTAAGGACTTTGGGAATACTAATCCAATTAAAATCAATATATTTTGATAAAAAAAGAGTTTTTATCCATTTATCCACTCGCAGCAGATTACCACCAAATCCCATTCCATGAAAATGAATTATAGCATAACTGGAATTTCCGATAAATTGGTTTTTTCTATATATTCTTATAATATCAGTCATTATTCTATATGGAAAAGAATATTTGCTTAATGCTGAGTTGCCAAATGGAATCAAGCTTCTATCATATGGTAAAAATCGTCTTATCAAAGTATTTTCAGAAAACTTCTCCTCCAGAGGATGCCCGGGCAACGCATTTGTTATTATTTCGAAATTATAGTTTTTCATACTTTCGACAAGATTTGATATATATGTTTCTCCTCCTCCTACAATAGGATTAAACCTCGGGTTATATTGTGCAATAAGCCTCATGGTGATTTTAATAAATTCATAATGGTTTCTCTTTTTTATTCATTTAATCAAATATCCCCATACCTCGCCATTATCATAAATCTCATTACTCTGTGATTCCAATTTTATCTTAAATTCATTCGTGAGGATAAATGGCTTGACTATTCTATGTTGTATTTCTTCAAAAACCATCGGGATTCTGAAAGCATCTTTATTTAGTATATACAATTTACCCTCTTCTTTACTGAAATTATAATCTTGAGATATCAAAATTGAACTTATCGAACCATAAGTTCCATTAAAAATAGTTTTAATTTTCACAGCACCCTGCAATTCTGATGCCTTATTTCCCTGTCTGGTTGCATGTTCTTTATTATACAAAGGGTTGTCATCATTGGAAACTGTTGAAGTAACCATAAAGAATGATATCGAGAAAATAATAATCAGGACTGTGACTGTTTTAAATTTTATATTCAATAAATTTGCCAACTTAAATATTCCGGAGGCAGAAACAAGAGCGAGAAAAATATAAACAAAACCAAACCATCTTGTTGGAATTATTGTCCTCATTCCCATGAGCGAAAATCCGTATAAAAATGCAAACATAACCACCATTGTAAGACACAATGGAGTTTTAATTTCATTTTTATTCTTGATCCAGACATAAGTTCCAATTAAACCCATCCCTAAAAAAATCAAGTAACCCATATTATCCAACAAATATTCAGAATAATTGGTTGAAATATAAGGAGATATTTTAGTAATGGTACCGGTTGCAAATTCAGCATCATATGTTAAAGCCCTGTATAGGGCTGACACAGAATAGTCAAAGAAAGTCAAGGATGATCTTCCAGGTATTTCTATTGCATACATCCAATAACCTATAAGCAGACCTGTAGATACTAATGCTGTATTCAAGAAAATTGAAAATTTAGTAATAAAATTATTACTTAAATAGTTATGTAAATATTTCCATGTAACAAGTGATATTATTGTTAAAGACATTATAAAACCTGCAATTGTATGGGTTAGTACTAAAATAATAGATAGAAAAATTACAATACTTCTTTTAATTATCGGTTTTGGTGTGTTTACAACAAATAAATACAAAATTATTGTATAATACACGATTCCAAGAGTCATTGGAATTGCGCCTGCACCAAATAAAATTCTGTAATTACCAACTACAAGCATGAGGGCTGCCAGTAACCCTACTTTTGCATTAATCAATTTTTCTCCTATTAAAAAAACAAAAATTACTGAAAAAACTAATGAAAAAGTTATTGATATAAAGATTGAATCATGAACATTTAAAGAACTAATAATGCTTGTTGAGGCCGCAAGTAAGTGAAACATTGGGAAATAATAATATGAGTTTAGCCAGCCGGTTGGAGCATCGAGAACGATATGTCCCTTCTCTACATATATTGTTGTCTGACCATTATGAAAGTGAGTATCAGCTCCATAAATATCAGAAAATTCATAATAAATTCCTCCATATAAAGTAATTCCAATCAACAGAATTTTAACTAAAACCAATCCTGTCCATTTTCTGTCTGCATAAAGAATTTCCAGAGCAATCGACGCGCAAGCAATACCAACAAGTATGAAATAAATTACAGGTCTGTAATAAAGGATACTATACAGGAGCCATACACTAAAATTGAAAGCAATAAAAAAAATAATGTTATTAATATATATTATTTTTCTTGTTGCTCCAAAGTGAAAAGTTTCACTTGCTTTAACCAATCTCTTTCTTAATAAAAGGTATAAAAACGAGGCAATGAATATTGTTCCGCCAATATCCTGCTGGTGTATGCTATATGTTAAAGATAGAAAAATAATAAAAATCCCTAAAAGGATACCTCCTGATGCAAGGATTAAATCTAATTTTTCTATAATTAATTTAGAAATGCTTTCTTTTAGTTTCATTTTTCCTTTTCATTATATAGACCGTTTTATTAAGTTGAAAACTGATGATTTGTAGTCAGTCAATAACCTTTTATAAAGCTGTAAATGTTCCATGGCTATTGCCTTTGGATGATATCGTACTGCTATCTCTTTACCTATAAGTCCCATTGCCTTTCTTTTTTTTGTATCAGATAATAAAACGAGAATATATTCTGCCATTTTTTTATAATCACCAAAACCCACTAAATATCCATTTGAACCGTCTCTTACTATGTATGGTATTCCTCCAATATTAGAAGCTATGATTGGCGTTTCTGTTGCCATAGCTTCTAATAATACAATACCTAAAGATTCTTCTTTCGATGGCAGTATAAATATCGCAGCTTCGGAATATTCTTTGATTAATTTTTCTTCTGCTACCGCTCCTTTAAAAATAACATTTTCTGATAAATCATACTCTTTTATTTTTTCATAGATTTTAGTAAAGTAATCCTTCTTTCTGATACCGCCAACAATATGTAATCTGACATCAGGTATATCCTGTTTAACAATTTTGATAGCATCTATTAATACATGCAACCCCTTTCTTGGCTCAATTCCACCAACAAATAAAATTCTATGGCATATTTCTTCTTTTTTTACATTAAAGAATTTTTCTTCAACTGGATTGAATATTACAGAAATATCTCCTTTAGTAACAGGTTCTATAATATTTTTTACATATGGACTAACAGCCACTAAATATTTAGCATTTTTAAGTACATAATCTTCTAATCTTCGTCCTGCAATTGCTCGATACTTGCCTAAAAAGCCATTCCATGTTTTTGATTCTTCATGGATAACTCCATGTACCGTGATGATTGCTGGATTAAATTTTAGTCTTATTATTGGATATGCATAAAATTTACCTATTCCTTGGACATGTACTATATCTGGGTTAATTTTATTAATTTCTCTCTTTACAATTCTCTGAGTTAATAAACTTGGAATGAAAATAGGATATTTTGCTAATGGAAACCTTATATAATGGATGAAAAGATTTTCTTTTGGAACTGTTCTTTTTGTTATATCCGCTTTAACTTCTGAGGTCAGTGTGCATACATGAATTTCTAATGAGGGATCTAATTTGCATAGTTCAGTAACTAAATTATATACCGCCCTTGGTATTCCACCACTAATAATCCCGTTCGGAGAGGGATAGTCAGAGAATAGAAGTACCTTTAGTGTCATTTTTAATCCCTGTTCAGGTTTTTGAGCATATACAAGAAAGTGATAATACATGGGCGTCATTTGTACAAGGATTTGTAACAGCCATACAGATTTTAATAATGTAACCCACCCCTTTTATCCTTGCTGCATAACTTTACTAAATAGAGTATGCCAAGCACCTGAAACGTTCTCAGCATTTAAATTCTGCGATATTTTCATTGAATTATTTGAATAGTTATCTAATAACTTTTGATTTGATAGGATCTTATTTAGTTCAGATGCATATGCTTCAACATCAGCATAATCATCAATTATAGAGCCATTATATCCATCCTTTAAGAAATCAACAATTAAATCACCACAACGAGAAGAAATTACTGGAACACCACATAACATAGATTCGATCATTGTTAGAGGACCAGTTTCTCGTTCAGATGTTATAATTGACATCTTGGACTTGTTAAAATAGAATGCAATATCATTTTTATATCCTAAAAAATCTACATTCGATACTAATTCCATTTTTTTACACAAGTTTTTCATCTTCTTACAACAAAAACCGTCACCCACGATTGCAATTTTCAAATTATATAAATTGTAATCGTTTACCAATTTATGTGCGGTTTTTAGTACAATCTCAACATGCTTCACCTTTGCGAGTCTGCCCACATATATAAGGTCATAAACCTTATTCCTATGCATCGGTCGGCATTTGCTATCAACTATAACATATGGTATTCGAAAAATTTTATCCGTGGCAATTCCTTTATCCAACAGATAATTTTCTGTCATTGTTCCGGCAACTACAATAGCATCAAATTTTTGTAAGATATTTAGAATTATTTTCCCGGTTATGGATAATTTTGGTAAGGGTTTAGTATATGCATATTTTTCAATCGGACTTTTACCTAACACATACAACTCCAAAGGGCCAGCAATTAGTGATACGGCTACTCTTTTTCTTGTTATTTTTCCGACAATAAATGCCAAAAATCCATGAGGAAATAAAAGATAACTGTGGATAAGTGCTGGTTTCTCCTTTAATGATAAATATACCATTAATAAGAATCTAACAAAAAAGGCAAATACTGGCATGTCTAAACTCCATTTAGGTGGACAATAATATTCGACTTTCTTTATTTCGGGTCCTTGTTGATCCCGAACTATTAAGATTCTATCAACTTCATCCAATAATGAAATTGGATAGATATGGTATTTCAGACTTCTATCTGATAGTTTCATACAAACCAGTAAATTCATGAAATCAACACCTTTGTTTATTAATGAAATTTTTAGCAATTTGGCATAGATAAATCGGATTATATTTATAGAAATTTATTATTAAATGTATAACAAGTTCCAACCTATATTTAGTTCTACAAGCCCATACTTCTTCTTGGTATGCATCCTCAACAACATGCTCTAAAAATTCATCCATAATTTTTGACAGCAATATATGTTTTGCATTTTCCTGAAGTAAACATGGTTGATAAAAATCATTGATATACACAGGCATGATTTTAAAATCAACAATTCCATTCTTAGAAAATCTACATGAAAAAATCATTGATTCTCTCATTTTCCTTTGCCACATATCGAAAACAAAATTGCCTAAACTATAGACAATCATTCCTTCATTGTAAGTCTCTACACCCTGCAACACATGTGGATGATGCCCTAATACGAGATTAGCTCCTGCATCAATTATTCTGTGAGCAAGAGAAAATTGTTCAGGCGATGGTTTTCTTACAAATTCTTTGCCCCAATGAAGCGAAACAATCAAAATATCAATGTTATCTTTTGCTTTTCTTATATCACTAATCATATCCTGAGAATCTTCAACCGAACAATAAGCAGTTTTATCTCTCACAAGACAATAAGCCAAAAAACCAAAAGAAATTCCATTCCGAACAAAAATAACTGGTTCTCTAGATTTTCTTTTATTTTCAGATACGCCTACTGCCAGAATGCCATTATCAGAGAGTAATTTTTTTGTTCTTATTAGCGAATTTTCGCCATGCTCTAAAATATGATTATTTGCGATAGACAACACATCAAAACCAGCGTGTAGAAGTCCATTCACAGAAGTTTCTGCTCCCCTCAATTGGATTGTATTGTAGTTGCCATAATCAATCCCAATATCTGACAGCACACTCTCTAAGTTTCCAAAAGTAATATCTGCCTTTTTTAATACATCGGAAACATTATCAAATATATATTCTGGGCCTTCTTTTTTTATTACACTTCCAACACCATGCCCTAAGCATATCGGATGATCGCCCAGCATGATGTCACCAACAGCCATAAGGGTCACAGCATAATTATCTGACATCATACCACCAGTACTTATTTTCCATCAAACCAACTTTGAAATTATGAACTTATATTTTCCAGCCTTCGTCCTCTCAATTTTATCAACAACCCTAAATTCAACGTCCCAACCTTCACTTCTTTTTTTAACAATATTTTGAATATTTTGTAATTGCGTTGCATTAAAATTATTATTGCAAATCATATTAAATATAATAGATTCTTTTTTACTTTGAATAATCTGGCACTCAATAATGTTATTAGCCTCTTTAAACTCACCAATTATATCATTATAAAATGCCGCCCCATGAACATATTTACCAGTTGGTGTTATTAATAATTCTTTATCTCTGCCGACAATCTTTTTTAATATTTTAGTATGTCGCCCGCAAGCACAAACATCATCTGTGATCTCCCCTAAATCACCTGTCTCATATCGAATAAATGGCATCGCATAATTATAAAGCGACGTTGCCAATATTTTACCTTCACCGCAACTTACTTGATCCCCCTCATCAGAAACAATTTCCATAATGCTTCTTTCGGCATCAATATGCAATCCACAATGTTCCTTACATTCATAAGCACTAACTCCCCCATCATTCAAGCCATAACCATCATAAACTTCACAACCAAAAGCGTTGCCAATTCTTTGTTTCATGTGAGGATATAACTTTTCAGCCGTTGTGAATATTGCAGAAGGGTGATATATTTTAATATCCATTTCTTCAATATATTTGGCAAAAAAATCAATTGATGATGCATATCCCCTCATAAAATTTGGTTTAAATGAGTTAATTATATCTGCATATATTTTCATATCAGCATTGCCCATATCAAACGCAGATAACTTTTTTAAATTTCTTGCAATCTCATGAATTTTTTTAATGGCAAACGGTTTCGACCCCACATCCAAAGAAGTTCCTGCCAAAAAAACCATTTTATCACCAAGTTCATAATCTGCATATCCCCACCCTCGATAAAGTAATGCGCCTGCAAGAAAACGATCATATTTTAATAACCTATATTGCAAAGGATTTCCTGTAGAACCACCTGTTGATTGTGCATGGTATTTCATTTTGTTTAGATTGATTGGTTTGAAAGCATCCCAGTTCTCTTTGATGATAGATTTGGTAAGGATTGGAAGTTTTTCCAAATCCTCTATTTTTATAACATCATCTGGGCTCAATTTCAAACAATCGAATAATTTATGGTAATATGGCACATTCCGATATACAAAATTAATCAAATGTCGTAACTGCTTTTCCTGTTCTTCCTTTAACTCTTCATAAGATTTCCATTGATTTTGGATCAATTTTTTATATGTCGGATAAAAATTTTTATCTCCAACTTGATGCGCTAATATGAATAATTGTTTATGAAACATTTTGGTTCCCCTAAAATAACCTCATTGTATCTCTGGTTCTTGTTTATTATGCGAATAATTTTTAGGATAATCCTCAACAAGCTTGACCATGAAGGCAGTAACATCAATTTTGTCCTTTAGTAATCTATCGCTTTTCTTACTCCACTCTTCTTTTAGATTTGGCTTTTGAAGAATCTCAATTGCTTTTTCAAACGCTTTATCTGGGTCGCTGTAATTGAATATTAGACCATATTTTTGCTCAAGTTCTATGAAGTTTAACATATCATCTTTTCCAACCCAGGAATTACATCTAATAGCCGGAGTTCCCAGAATAGCAGCTTCAGTCGTCATTGTCTGCGAGTCACTTATAAGCATTTTAGCATAATAGAGCAAATCATGAATTTTTTCTGGCGATATTATAATTTTATATTCTTCTAACTCTGGCGGCAAATCAGTTTCGGTCGAAATAAAAACACGGGCATATTTTTCCAATTCCTTTACAAAAAATCTCTTTTGTTGAAAGTCTAAACTACTTTTTCCTGTATCATGATGAGCAGTCCATCCCACAAATCTCATTATTATAAAATCGTCCTTTTTATCTAATCCAAGTTCTTTTAAAAAATCAGGATTTGGTTTGAAATATAGGGGATGCAGGTAAGCAAGTTCTTTATATCCATTGAATTTAATATGTTTTTTGCCTAAATCGACTTTAAAAGTGTGAGTCGTGCATATTATTTTGGCAAACGGTTTATAAAATTTATAAGAGTATTCATCATCATCAAAAATAATACATGGTCTTCTTATAAGAAATGATGCATGTGCAGCATTAATTGAGCCAAAGCCTAAGATCAAATCTGGTTTAAACATATTAGAATTTATATATATATTATAATTGATATTTAATAAATCAATAATCTTAAATATTGCATTTTTCCTGTATCTGCCAACGCATTTATATTTGAATTTATAGATATCCAAAAGTTTTAAAGCGACATCTTTATCTCTGCTTGTAATTAAAATTTCATGCCCGTTTTCTTCCAATTTCCATATCATATTTTTAAAGAAATGTACATGAGCTGGATGACCGATATCAACAAGTATTTTCATAGGACTCCTTTGTTTTCTTAGCGATGAAAAATACCCAAGGACTGAACGCAGAAAAATACTCTAACCTTAATATTTTCTCTAAAATCTCAAAGGTAGCTATCAGATTGCTGTTTGAACCCCTTTTAAAGGGAATCCAATTGTATCCGATGCATCTCTCCACTTTAAAACCCTCTTTTTCTAAATACGATACGATATCATGAAAGGCATATCTATAAAAAATTCTGTGCTTACTCAAAGCCCTTTGAATATATTTTTTATAGCTACTATTATTTGATAAAGTAAATAATATAAAACCATCTATTTTTAATAGTTTATTACATTGACGTATAAATTTTTCTGCATCCAAATAGTCAACTGTTTCAATAGAAACAACACAATCAAAACTGGATTTTTTAAATGGCAGTTTATTAGCATCCCCTCTACAGATTTGGATCGATAAGCTTTCATTTTTCGCCTTTAATTTTTTTAACGGAACTAAATCGTAATCTACTGCCACAATATTAATTCCATGCTGAAATATCGGAATACTAAACCTTCCACTTCCACACGCCACATCCAAACAAGTGCCAATTTTGTTATCTTCTAAGAATGAGTCAATGAATTCTCTCCCTTTTCTGGTGAGATAGTCCCCTACCTTCGTTTCATTGACAGTATCCCAATAATAATCTTCCATTGTATAACTCCTATCCAAAATGTCCAAATATAGTATCACTAAAAGTCTTATAAATCGGCATAGGCATAATTCTGATCACTCTAGTCCCTATCCGATATTTCAAATTATCTCGATTTTGGGTTAAAAATCCCGAATTCTTTGGATAATAACTATAATACAGCTTCTTCTCGACCGTTCCCCACCGTTTTTTAAATTCAATCAATCCAGAGTTATCGTATGATGTTCTTCCAAAATCATAATATTTATACCCATTCCTGCATGCATCTTCAATACTTTTCCAGATGAAAGCGTTATAAGGATGCAATCCCAGGTACTTTGGGTTTGCGGCGCCATACCCATAGAGTACTGTATCTTTATAGTATTCCATGATTCCGCCTGCAATCAGTTCATTATTACATCTAGCGGCGTACAGGGAAACATTATCTTTCAATAGATCGAATAAATTCTTAAAAAATTTCCATGGATGACATGGAACGCCTATTTCTTTTTTTGTCATGCAATTCAGTTCATAGAATTCTTTAACATCCTCTATATTTTTTGTTGTATCTGCAGAAACTCCGCTCTTTTGCGATCTCTTTATTGCCCACCTGACACTTCCTTTATCCAATTTTTGCCATACTTCACCGGTATTTGATGATAATTCTAAGATGTATGTAGAAAATATATTATGATGCTGAAAACTCTCCGAATCGATATAATCCCTGATTTCAAGGAAATCTACATTTAAATCTTTGAATAAATTAAACCCTCCGTTAGTTAATTCTCTTACACTATTTTCGTTGCATATAAGACCGCATTCATGAGAAAATGGAACAGAACACAACCTGTTCCCTGTTAATTTACTTTTAACATGGAACAGCGGCAATAACCCGGCTATTTCTCCACATTCATCTTTTGCAAAAAGGTAATAAGATTTATAATTAAAAGTCTTTTCTAAGAATATCTTCCATTCCGGCATATGGTATATGCTCGCTTTGGTACTTTTATCCAAGAAATCTTTCCATTCATCATCTTTAATTTTGGATACGATTTCTATCATTATCTATCTCGCGACTGCTAGTATCTTCTTCCCCGCATTAAACACCATATCCGTCAGGCAACTGGCAGCCCACCCTATACCGCCCGCCGCCCACCTTTCAGGATGGGTTAAAATGTACAATTTCTCAAATCTTTCGCTTTTTATTATCTCGATCAGATCATCCGTAGTCTCAGCCGCGCTCTCCTCTCTCCTGCCAGGTATAAAGTCCCTCAAATTGTTCTTCGAGTTCCAGCTTCGTCCTGTATCGGAAAAATAGCTGACATCCTTCCCCGCTGATAAATAAGCCTCCCCGATGATCCCGAAATTCCTGAAATCGTAAGATTTCCACAGTTCGCGGTCATCGTGTTTCGACAGCGGGTTCCCGTGCATGCATATCGTCCTGACATCGCATACCTTCCTGAACTCTTTCAACTCCCTCCCGAACATCTCTATGGCTTTCTCATTATCCCCATTCGCCTTCCCCAGCACCTCGTAATGGTACCCCACCTCATGACCCATACCCTCTATCTCGCGCATGATCCCAGGACGGAAAACAGTGTCATTCATCCTGAAATAATACGTCGCCCTTATCCCCAGCTCCTGCTCCACCCTCGCAGTGAGGAGCGCGCTCATGGGCTTGCGGTCGATGTCGTGGCGCATCATGGCGAAGCGCGGGGGCAGCTTCCCTGCCTGGAAGTACTCAGCCAGCGTCAGGGTGGGGTAATGCTGCGCCACACAGGTGCAGAGGGAGCGGAATTTAGGGAGGGTAAAATCTAAATTCATGGGTCGCTTCCTTGCAATTGGCATGCTTGGGTTCACTTTATATCTCCATTATCTTTCTCCCAATTAATAATATCAAGGCCAGGAATACTGTCAAAGTGAGCATCTTTGCTAAGAAGCGGAGCATCAAGGTATAGACACGTTGCGGCGACCCATATGTCGTTTTCAGGAATAGGACAGCCTGCCTTCTTGAGCTTTAAACGTACTTTAGCATAGCGAATAGCAATTCCCTCATCTACAGGTACGAGAACAGAATTGGCTGAGAAAATTTTTATCTCGTTTTCGTTCTTTTGAGGTTTTGCACTGTTAATCGCACCATAAAGCAATTCACCCAGAACAACAACGGGTAAAAAAAGTATATCTGTTTCATCAATCCAGTTGCAAACTGAAGAGAGACCTTCTCGGTAAGCAATTACAGCATTTGTATCTACAACCAGCTTACCATTCGCCTTCAATTTTCTCAAACTCCTCATCAATAAGTTTCTGCATCTCTTCAGCTTCTGTATGTGTTAGTTTTCCTGCTATTTCACGCAGACCTTTCTTGACAGGATATGCACGGATGATCAGTGTAACTCTCTCATGTTCCATAAGGCCTTTTAGAGGTTTAATGGGTTTCAATACATTATCTTCATAAACCGCTTCAATTGTATGGGTCATGACTACCTCTAACATTATATGTTTCGACTCTATATATATTCAATTCTTAATTCTGACGATATTTAGAGGATAAAATTCCCTAATGAGTCGGAAATCCGTATCGTCCCTGAGTGCTCCTCTCACAAACTTTTTATAGAATTCTCAGTTATATATTCTATAGAAACTTATACATCCTGCCTGTATATCGCACTCCGTGTCCATCCTCGCCGTGAGGAACGGGCTTGCGGTCGATGTCGTGGCGCATCATGGCAAAGCGCAGAGGCAGTTTCTCTGCCTGGAAGTACTCCGCCAGCGTCAGGGTGGGGCAGCGCTGCGCCACTACGGAGCAGAGGGAGTGGATTTTGAGAGGGTGAAATCGAGGGGCATCTGCTCCTCGGGAATAACCTTTTTAGCTAACATAAATTATAGAACCTATCATGTTCCTGCTCGGTCATCTCGGCGTCACACTTGGACTCTTTTTCATCCTCGGGTATCTTGTACCCGGAATCCGGGGCAGGATCAACTACTGGTATGTGGCCTTCGGTGCGGTCCTGCCAGATATTATCGATAAGCTTCTTGGCAGGATACTCTTTCCTTATTCCATTGCCAGCGGACGGGTTATTGCTCATACTCTCGTATTCGTTCTTCTCCTGGCTCTTGCTGGATTTTATCATTACAGGCGCCGCGGGGACATGCGCATTCTTTTTATATCCGGCGCTTCTTTCCTGCACCTCCTGGAAGATGAAATGTGGATGGAGCCTGCTATTCTCCTCTGGCCGCTGCTGGGATGGAGTTTTCCCCGGGGTACTCCTGATAACTGGTTTGATTATTTCCTTGTCATGACCAGGAATTCCTATACAGTCGGTCTCTCGTATGATTTCATCGCCGAAGTCATAGGATTTATCATCATGACGCTCCTCGCCTTGAAATACCTGTTTCCCGGGGGAAAAATAAGGCATTAGCCTATCACACCGTCCCGCTCCTGCTCTTATCAGCCTGCATATCAAAAAGCATAGCGAACAGGAGGAACTGCAGTCCCATGAGAGTTATAAATACTGCCAGGAGCGGGATGTTCTGAGAGACCGGGTTGTGATACATTTTCTGGACCAGGATCCAGGAACTGAAAAGTACCCCTGCAGGCAGAAGCACCATGCTCGCCGTGTAGAAGAACACCAGGGGATGGAAATCCAGCACAACGTACTTTGTCTTAAGGCGCCACAGGAACCCCCGAAAGATCATCGGCGCAACTTTCAGGATGTAGCTGCTGTATTTTATTTTTGACTTCTCCTTGCCGTAGCGCGCGGGCATCACCACGTCTTCCACTCTCATACCGAATGTATTAAGTTTGATCATCATATCGTTGCAATACCCGTAATAAGGATAGATGGAATCCAGGTTCATCACCTCAAGTGTCCGCCTGGATATTGCAGTGTATCCGTTCTGCGGGTCCATCACATGCCAGTAACCCGTCCCGATTTTCGTGATCATTGTAAGCATCGCATTACCCACGAACCTCCACTTGCTCATACCCTGGCGGAATTCCTTGCTTATCAGCCTGTTTCCCTTGGTATAATCCGCCCGCCCCTCAATGATGGGCGTCAGAAGGCGCGGAAGCTGCTCCGGGTCCATCTGGTTATCCCCAGCCATAACAGCAACGATATCCATCTCATCCTCAAGCGCCAGTTTGTAGCCTGTGATTATGGCCGCACCCACGCCGCGGTTCTTGTCGTGGCGCACTGAGACTACCCTGGTATCGGTGATACGTTTTATGATCTCAGAGGTATGGTCATTGCTGCAGTCGTCTATAACATATATCCTTTTAACATACTTCGGGATACCCCTGATCGTTTCCTCTATCAGCAGTTCTTCATTGTATGCCGGGACTACCACCCCTATGTTGTATCCATTGAATTGATTGAAACTTTGCTCATTTTCAAAATTTAAGTATTTTATCTTGAGGTGGTTCCTTTCAGCCTGGGACAATATGTTTTTTATAGACGAGCCGTTAAGAAGTGTTAGATCTATTTTTTTTAAAGACTCGGTTGAAAGAGCTAAAACCCCTGTCTTCGAATTAAAGGGATTTTTTTTGTTCAGGAAAAACAGATTTTCTCTATTAGAGGATATTTTACTGCAAGGCATTGAGCTAATTGCGATATCATAATTCCCACTTAGAACAGGATTGATGATTTCTGGGATCATGCCGGGATTATGCCTGCCGTCAGAGTCCATGGTGACAATAACCTTCGCACCGTTCTGGGATGCTATCTCAAAGCCGGTCCTAAGCGCTGCGCCCTTGCCTTTGTTGAACTGATGCCGGATCACCTCTGCGCCCGCAAGTCTTGCTATTTCGGAAGTTCGGTCCGTGCTGCCGTCGTCGATCACGATGACGCGGTGTGCATGCTGCCTGGCATGAAGAACCACGCTGCCTATGGAAACTTCTTCATTGAATGCCGGAAGGATTGCGGTGATTGCACTGCTCATGGTATATGGCTCTTGACAGCTTCCATTCATTCTAAAGGGTTTTACTGACCATTTGAGTGGGCCCACCGATGTTATTTGTGTGCTCATTGCGGACCTCCCCTCTTTTTTTGGAGAAGATGGTGGTTAGTAGATTATTTTACGATGTTATCGCATCTCCACCAATCTATTGGTAATCCTTATTGATATTTAAATCTTTCTTATTATAAATTATAGTTGATTATAATCATGATTATCATATTTTTAATTATCATTATTTTCACGGTGCAATTTTTTTTAGCGAGTATGCAACCAGGGTCAAAATATTATGAAAATACTGTACGTGTAGAGAACAAGTTCCGATTAGCTAAGAAAAATTTGATTTAATTGTAATATCACTGTAGTCGGCTGTTAGATACGATTATTATTTCGCTTCCAGATCGAAAACTACATCGCTATTGTTTCATAACTTGCCCTGATCTCCTTGGTGTTTTGAATTGGACTAAATCTTTTAAAGGGAATAGACCCTTACCACAGGATATATTTTTGGCGAGAGCACAATCCCTGACTCTGGACGAATGTCCAGACACCATATTCGCGCTGGATTATTTCTCAAATATTGGGGTCTGGGGACTGCCCAGCGCAGTTAATTGTTTGAAAGACACGTCCTACACGCTTCTCAGCAGCTCGGCTTTGTTCATCCGGCTTATCTGCATTACGGCAAGAAAGCTCGTCAGAAGTCCTGAGAAGATCGCTACCGCAAGACCCATGTAAATATAGGTATAATCGATCAGAACGAGGTTGTTGAATCCCACCATCTTATAGACTATCATGTTCAGTATCCCTGCAAGAGGAAAGCTCAGCAAGACCCCTGTAACCCCGCCTATTATGCATATCAGGAACCCTTCAAACCCCACATACATGAATATGGAACGCCTCTTGATACCCATCACCGCTAAAATCCCTATCTCATTCTTCCTTTCGTTCAATGACAAAAGCACCGTGTTCACCACCAGGATCAATCCCATGATTACTGCCAGGGCAACAATCGAAATTGCGCTTGCCAGGATAGGGAAATTTTGCTTGACTATCTTCTTTAGCAGGTTCAGGTTTGTGCTCACGGTATAATCCGGGTATTGTGCCTCCAATTTTTTCTGTGTCTCTTCGGCTCTGGAAGGGTCTTTCAGCCTGAGCGTTATGAGATTCACGGTATCATAATAATTGTTCCCGGATATGTCCTGGAGTTCTGAAAGATAAAAAACGACCATGGGGCCGGAGCTGAAGCTTGATAACGAATTCGTAAGCCCCACTACCTTGAATTTCTGATTGCGGGCCTCAGTCAGCGTTTTTCCCACATACAGCGTATCCCCGATATTTGCCCCCAGAAATCTGGAGGCCCTTCCGTCCAGCAGTATTTCCCCCTTTAAGGGACCGCTATAGATGCCATTGTTGTAATGGGTATCGCCTGCAAGACCTTCCCCCTGCAGAATTGAGACAAAACTGCCGCTGGTTTCTTCGATCCCAAGACCGAATACAGCTTTCGGTTCTGCCCCTTCCCTGTAAGCATACACTATCTCGGTCAGCACGGGAATCGCTCTTTTAATATTGCTGTTCTTTAAAAGTTCCTTCTCAAGCTTATGGGCATAAGTGATCTTTCCCTCATAACCCCCTGAAAACTGTGACTGAAGATCAAAGGTCTTTCCTGTAATCCACATCTGCATGCTGCTTCGCTCAAGGGTCTTTTCACCAGTCGTCATGAGCCCGTTGCCTATCGATCCCAGAAGTATGATTGAAATTACTGCAAAAGCGATGCCTGTGATCGACAGGAACGTTCTAAATTTGTTATAGGAAAGATTCCGCAGGGCAATCATAAATTTTTAAACGCTGGCATTGTTGATATTTATTATGGAAGGTTATAATAGTTAAAAGTCGTATCTCTTGGTGATGGCCTCTATTCATAGACAACATCGCTTTATATACATGCTTTCCGCATGGATGTTCATAGTATTGTTTTTCTTAATAATAGCTAATAATCTTGATATTGAGATTTTTTTTGTTCTGAATTTGATAGGCTTTCTGGTGCTTGTTGAAATCACAGCACCATTCAACTTCAAGCCTGAATGGAAACAGAGGTTAAAATGGATTGTGCTCGCAGGAGCAATAGCATTCTCCTATATAGTGATAAAAAAAGTGATGAAGATAATTGGGTGAATATGAAGAACATTAGGAAAGTTTTATCAAAAACCGTTGCGCCGCTTTACTTCGCAGACACGTATGCCCGCAGGCATACGTGGATACTGCGTGAACCGATGTTTCGGTTCTCAAACGACGGATATAGTGCGCCATACCCTGACACGCCCTCCCGAGGCGTGACTCGGGACGTCATAAAGGGGCGTAACCCTTTATGAAAGACTTGAATATCCTGCTGGTTTTCTTAATAATTTCCGCTGTAATCATACCAGCATCGGGAGGTATTCCTTCCCATATAAATCCTGCCAATGTTACCGCTTCTACTGCAAACCTTCAGGCGCAGCAGGTGCTGCTTATCAACGAATTGCTGTCCTACTGGTCAGGAGTATTCATCTCGTTGAACAAGGGGGATATCAAAGGCGCTCAGGAAAATTTCGAGAGCTACCTGAGAACATTGAAAGAGAATGATAACATTTTAATTGGAATTAATGGCGATGTTTATACAGAACTAAAAAAAAGCGCGAATACGTTGAACCTGACTACTGATCAGATTAACCAGCTGCGCTCTCTCTACGAAGAGGGAAAACTCGCATACCAGAACAACCAGACTGATAGGGCAATCCAGATAGCGCTCAAAGCCAGTAATATTGTCGGGAATCTCAGTTCCCTGCAGCAGGAACTTATAATGGAGGCTGTGGCGCAGTATCCTGGCGTGAATATCACGCTTTACCAGAATGGATTATTATCCTTTAACAGCACGTTGAATGAGATCCAGAAGCGATGGCTAACTGTTGAGCTGACGCTTTTCGATGAAACTGAAACTTTACTTTCAGTCTCTCCTCCGGGAGGCGAACTGGGGGATGCTATATATATAAAAGGCAACCTGACATTGCCCGGGAATGGTTCTGGTGTTCCGGACGCCAGCCTGGCAATTAAAATAGATAACGAAGTCGTTAAAATTTCTACTGATAAGAATGGAAAATACAATTTCACATATAAAATATCAAATAAAAAACCCGGCGTTTACCCTGTGCAGGTGAATTTCGTTCCTGTTAATGAACCGCTATTAGAATCATCTGCCAGAGGCTCGTTTTTTATTAAACAAACAAATACTACACTTACAATCAAAGCCAACCCTGACCACGGCAAGTTCGGTGATATCCTGAACCTATCAGGAAGCTTAGTTGCAAGAAATTCATCAGGAGTTGCTGATGCTGATATTGTTATAAAGCTCGATAATAAAACCCTTGCCAATGTAAAAACCGATGAAAAGGGGTTGTATGATCATGATTTCAAAATTCAAGGGATAGCTGAAGGCGAGCATATAGTTAAACTGGATTTTATTTCATCCGACCCGCTCCTTCTTCAATCCAGCAACACAACGGCAATAAAAGTGATACCTGAAAATACCACACTTACTATAAAGGCTGACCCTGACCGCGGCAAGTTTGGCGATATCCTAACTCTATCAGGAAGCTTGGTTATGAAAAATTCATCAGGCATTACTGATGCTGACATTGTTATAAAGCTCGATAACAAAACCCCTGTGAATGTTAAAACCGATGAAAAAGGATTGTATCAATACAATTTCAACGTTCCGGCGATGGCTGAAGGCGAGCATGTAGTTAATGCCGAGTTCATTCCATCAGAGCAGCCGCTCTTTCGATCCGGTAATAAAACAATAATAACACTGATGCAGACAGCGACTACAATTATAATATCCGGGGCAAAGATTGCATATCAGCAGGATTATCTCAATCTAACAGGGAAACTGTTAACAGATAAGAACCTTGAAGTCCCGAATGCCAGGGTAAGTACCCTCCTCGATGAAAAGGAAGTGGGGGCTGCAGTTGTGACCAGAGGCGATTTTTTCTTTAGCTTCTGGATTGACAAAAATACGAGTTTGGGGAACCACACTGTTACAGTGAAATTCACTGGAGATTCGCCATTCTTGCCGTCTGAAAATTCAATATCCGTTGAAATAATAGCTAAACCAGAGCATAGTAGGAATATATTATTTTTAATACTTGGAGCAATTAGTATAATCATTATTTTCTATTTAAGAAAAGAGCTCTCGTTATGGATCGATGCTCTTGCATCAGCAATTAAAGTACGAATTGGCAGTGGGACAAAAACAGAAACGCCTCCAATTACACATGAGCCTCTGAAAGAAGCTGAAATAAAACAAAAACCAGAAGAGACAGCAGTGCAAGTACAGGAACAGGATATGTTAATCAAGGTTTATGCACATCTGGAAAATCTTATTGAACAAAAACAATTCAAAGAATCGATTTTATATTCCTACAAAGATGCAAAAGATTGCGTTTCAACATATTCCGGAATCAAAAGTGCTCCGCAACAAACCCACTGGGAGTTTTACAATATTGCAAAAAGCAGCATGCCAGCAGTTGCAGATGATTTCCTGAAGCTTACCGAGCTGTATGAAACTGCCATGTACAGCAGCAGAAAGATGGATGCTGAGCAAGCTGTAAAAGCTGTAGATTTATTAAGAAAAATTCATAATTTAAGCAATGAAAAAAATAAATAAGAAAATATTATTGTTAATCGCATCTATCCTCATACTTATAGGCACTTTCAGGTTCTCCGAGAGCACGGCGGACTTCAGCACATACAATCCAGATTGGAATGGAGGCATGCAGATCAGAATTCTTATATCTGAACATCATCGAGTTATAGCAATGCCGGTTCGCAGCGATCTTGTATCCTTCGCACCCGGTGAAACTGCATTTGTCATTCTTGGGCCAAGGGGCAATTTTTCAGAAAAAGACATTTATACGATCAGGAAATTTGTAGAAGCAGGCGGGCTACTCCTCCTTTCGGATGATTTCGGCTCAGGAAATGAGCTTCTCAATAGATTTACAACTTCTGTCTCATTTTCTAATATGCTCCTGCAGGATGATGTAAGCTTCTGGAAGAACTCCACATTCCCGGTAGCAGCAACAAGCATTGGAAACGTGAGCAACATCACGATGAATTATCCGACATCCCTTGTAATAACAGATAAATCAATTGAAGTACTCGCCAGTACAAGCAGGTTTGGCAGGCTTTCTGAAAATGAATCACAGCGTGGGCAACCGGGTTCGTATCCTGTGATAGCTTATTTCCCCTATGGCAGAGGCAAGATAATAGCAATAGCCGACCCCAGTATATTTATAAACAGCATGCTCCCGATGGAAGAGAACAAGCGTCTGCTCGGAGAATTTGTGGAAAATCGAACTACAGTAATTTTTGATGAGGGCGGTCGAATGCCGCCTGTTTCTAATATTGATTACCTGATAAAGACAGATCCTTATGCTCAATACCTGTTGGCAGGTATTATAGTATCTCTGGCATTTTTATATACGAACAGAGGCAAGATAGGTCTATTCGGAAGAGATAAAACAAATGACCATGGTTATTGTGAACTGGATGAAGAGAATATAATTTCAGATATCTTAAAAAGACATAAATGGAGCGAGCGAAAACTGATGCTTTTTAAAAACAAACTAAAGAAAGAGAAATAATGGAAAATGAATTATTAAAGGTTCAGCATACAATCAGAGCTATTTTTGATGAGGTAAGCAAAGTGGTCATAGGAAAAACCGACCTTATCAATTACCTTATAATATGCCTTCTTTCAGAGGGGAACATTCTCATGGAGGGTTATCCCGGTGTTGCGAAAACAACTATTGCCAAGACATTTGCCTCAGTGCTTGGCTGTGATTTCAAGAGGATTCAGTTCACTCCTGATATAATGCCAGCGGATATCACAGGCACGTATATCTATAATCAAAAGACAGGGAGCTTTGAGCTCAGAAAAGGTCCTGTTTTTGCTAACATTGTGCTGGCAGACGAAATCAACCGTGCCTCTCCGAAATCCCAATCCGCCCTGCTGGAATGCATGGAAGAAAGACAGGTCACGCTTGAGGGAACGACCATGAGAGTGCCTGTGCCCTTTATGGTTATCGCAACCCAGAACCCGATAGACCTGGAGGGGACGTATCCACTTCCTGAAGCGCAGATCGACAGGTTTCTGTTTAAACTCGATGTGGGATACCCTGATGAAAAGGAAGAACTCGATATACTCATCCGAAAAGATAACGGAATATCGAGCGAAATAAGAAAAGTGACCGCTCCAGAGCAAATCAACGACCTTATAGCGGCTGTGAAAAAAGTGTATATAGATGAGAAAGTAATGCGATACATCAGGAATCTGGTTATAAATACGAGGAAGAACAAGGATCTTTTGATTGGTGCAAGTCCCAGGGCATCTATTGCGCTTCTCAACGCATCAAAATCCTTCGCAGCAATCCGTGGCAGGTCATACGTTATTCCTGACGACGTCAAATATCTACTCCCGGTTGTACTGAGGCACCGCTTGATTTTAACGCCTGATTCAGAACTCGGCGGAATAACTGTAAACGAGATTATCCAGAATATTTTAAACCAGGTGGAAGTTGTGTAAAAATGCATCTCAAGCATAGAGGAAAAAATGCCATAGTTTTTATATTTATTTTCCTGATGTTGGGTTTAATAACTACAAACCCATTATTTTATGCAGCAGGCATTGCTATAGCTATCATTCTGTTTTTTGATCTGGTGAGCTTTTTGATTGCGGTCGATGCATTCGATTCATATGCAATAAGAAATATCAGTAAAAATAGAATGTTCCAGGATAATTTTCTGGATGTAAAGATGGAGTTAAAAATTAAAGCTAAAAACTTAAAAAACATATATTTTAAAGACGTATATCCTGACGCTTTTACGCTTGTTTCTGGAGATGTGACAAGAAAGATCGATGCTGGGAGTTCCTATCATAATATCTGCTACAGGTTATGCGCAATCAAGCGCGGAACGCATTCATTTTCAGAGTCCTATATCCATCTCGGAAGCAATTTTCACATGTTTGAGCATAGCATGACTCTTGAAAGCAGGGCAGAAGTCAGCATTTACCCACCGGTTTTATCAAAAAGATCTATTTTAGCTCAGTATATTTCTTCACTCTATGGTTCAGGCAAGTCAAAACAAAAAGGTATGGGCATTGAAGTTGCCAACATTAGAAATTACATGCTGGGAGACGACTTCAAGCGTATAGACTGGAAAACGAGTTTGAGGCTTAACAGCATGTTTACAAGAGAGTTCGAATCAGACATCGGGCTTCCGGTGTTTGTTCTGGTTGATCACAGCAAGACATCCAACCCGGATAGCAATCTCGGCAATGCTGTCAGGATGGCAAATTATCTGATTCAGCAGGCAGAAGGTAACGATCAACCTGTAGGTCTGCTAACGTTTACGCATGACCGCATTACGAATCAGACTTTAATAAAAAAAGGAAAAAAACGGTTTGAAATATCGAGAAATCTTTTTTCACTGGAACAGAAAGAGAGTAAGCCATATGCCATGGCTATGGATATGGGGGAGATAAAGGCATTTGGGCAAAAATTGAGTTCGTCAAAAGATGAATTTTTTTCTTTACTTGCTCCATTTTTTGTCGAGAATTCGGAACACTTAAAGGCTATGGAAAAGCAGGGAATTTACCAGGCAATAAAACGCGTGATAAATTTTTCAAAGACACCCTCCATGATCTGTATAATAACAGAACGATACGATGCGCCGTTGATTGAAAGTATACGCCTTGCAACTTATTATGGAAACAAGGTTCTTTTAATAGCAACATCGTCGGTTATGTTCAGGGCATACGATGTACTTGAACTGGAGGGACATTACCAGGAATACATGAGATTTCAGAAAAAAATTGAAAAATTCAAACGGCTTAAGGGCGTGAAAGTTGTGGAAGCTTGCCCGGGAGATAAGCCTGAACAAATAATCAATCAGGCGGTATATAGATGGAAAACGCATTACTGAGAAAAAGGATGATTGAGCTGGAAAGAGAGAATGAGAGGCTGAGGGCTGAGCACGGGCTGGCAAAAAAAAATGAATATAGAAACACAGGGTATACATTGATATTTTTCGGGGCTATAACTCTTGCACTCTCTTATTTCACTTACAATAATACTACACTTGCCTCTATCCTTTTATTCGCAGGTCTTGGTACTACTTACCTCGGCATTATCTCTCTTTTTCTCAGTCCGGAGAGGTTCGTCAGGGAAGATCTCATGGAGAAAAGCGTCCTTTCCAGCATTATTGTCATAAACAATATCATACAGGAGCTTCAAATATATTCAAAAGGGATTTATATTTTGGCAGATAATGAAATAAGGGTTATTCTTCCTCTCAGGTCTGATTATAAAATCCCTGAGAAGATTCCACAGAGAACTTTTCAGGCAGGTGATGAACCCAGCAGCACTGCTTTAGTACTTATCCCGCTCGGATATTCCCTTATGCAGATGGCAGAAAAAAAAGGGGCGGATTGGAGCGACCTGGCGCAGGCTTTAAATGATGTGCTTGTAGAGGGACTTGAACTGGCGCAAAGCGTGGAGGTAATGCAGGGCAGCTCTATAACTGTAAAAGTCAACGAACCCGTTTATATAAATCTATGCGATAAGGTATCTAAAGAAGCGCCGCGTATATGCGATATCGGGTGTTCTTTTTGCAGTCTGATAGCGTGCATAGTTGCCAAAAATACAGGAAAAACCATCGTAATAGAGCAAGTTGAACACAGTAAAAATAGCATAGTCGCAAGATTCAACCTGCGTTAACCTCTTACATTCACCCATAAATGGGTATCTCTATACGGCAGTGTAAAGTTGTTGTTCTTGTAGAGGAGGAACTGAAGTTTCATTCCATCGCCTGCACGCACGGGAGTAAAATTGACTTGCTGCTCCCATGTTTGATTATGTGCTGTTCGTATCTGCTGCTCTTCCAGTACATCCTCACCTAATTTAATGCGAAGCGTGTAGTTGACAGTTCGTATTCGTGGTTTACTATGCCGATGATGACAGCGCTGATTTCTCCTGCAGTCAGGTTTGTGGGATAACCTTCAGCCTTGCCGCCTGTGCCAAGTATATAGAATTCGGTGAATTTCTCACCCTGTTTTGGAGTAACGATGACATAAGCGAGCATAATCAAAGCAGCTACGATGGAAATAACAAGAGCTGCAGTTAAAATTTTATCAATACGGTTCTCAGTTTTGACTAATATTTCATTTTTAAGTGAATGATACATTTCTTTGAATTTTACATCAAACCGCATATTTTCCTGAAGCTTGAGCCGCCTGAGGTGAGCGATAAATGTCATTATCAAGATAAAAACAGTTAATGAGATAATAACGGGAACAAGGCGTATGCCCTACGGCGTGAAATTCAAAGCAAGACCGATGAGGGGAACAATCGCTATGCTCAATCCGAAGCTGAGGGCAATGCGCTCTATAGTATCAAGGTCATTTTTGCCGGGAAAAAGCGCGGCTATTAAAGCATAACCGGGAAGGAACAGCACTAAGGGTATTCCAAATATTATTCTTAACGCAGTACTGTCTAAAGGTGGCATGAGCACGAATACAAAGGTCAGCGCAGACATGACAATAACAACCTTAAGGTCGGATGGGAGCCTGAATATAAGCCCGCTACGGACTTTGTAACTCGATCCATGAAAAGAATTATTCAATAAGTCTAAAAGTAATTTCGGTATCACTTTAGCCACCCAATACCTTGGCTATGTTTGCTCGCCTGCCCATGAGAGCAGGTATTATCCCTGAAACTATTCCTGCAACGACTGCTGTGGAGAAAGCAGCAATGATTATCACAGGATTTATTGATGAGACAATGTCGATTTCAAACAACGAACTGGTTGCAGCGTTTAAAGCGTACTTCCCTGAAAAACCCAATACCACGCCTACGATGCCCCCTATGATAGAGATCATAACAGACTCGTACATGACAATTTTTATGACTGACTTATCAGAAATACCAATTGCTCTCATTACAGAGAATTCTTTTTGTTGCTCATTAACTGAAAAGATCATTGTTGTGGATATAAATAGCACACCCAATACGAAAGAAACAGCAGTAATTGCTATTGCAGTCGCAAGAGTCCGTTTATCGTCGGTTATGCTGTGCGCATAATACTCTGCGTCGGAAAGAACAATAGCATCAGGAAAATATCCCTGCAGCAGGGACTGGATATTCCCGCCTTTTACAATTATCTGGTTTGCCCTATCCCCTTTTAAATTTCCTGTAAGCTCCTGGAGTTCAGAAAGATGAAGCATGGCTACTGGTGCAGTTGAGAATTCAGCAGAATCTACTGTTGCTGTAACCCTGAAAGGAGTAGAATTCAGAAGTGTGTTTGCAGATCCACCCAGATATACATAGTCTCCTTTTTTAACTCCAAGCAGGTTCGAAAGCTGCTGGTTTATTGCAACTTCGAATGTCCGATTTTTTCCATAGTAATATGGGTCACCAGAGGATAGAGCGTCTGCAGGAATGAAGATATTGCCATCAGGTATGATTCCGATCCCAAGTACAACCTTGGGTTCTTTTCTGGCTGCGTATATCACTTTACTCAAGATAGGAGTTGCATTCTTCACATCGGGATTTGATTTTATGGCATTAATTTGCTGGTGAACATTTCCCAGCATAGTTTTTTCTGAATTTGTTACAGGATCAAGTACGCCTGAACCCGATGGTATAACCCAGTAATCGGTCTCTTTTTCAAAAGCTGATGTGTTATTCTGATTCAGACTTACAGCAACAGATACAAGCAAAATAGCCGTCGCCACAGAAATACCAATAGCTAATGCTGTGAAAAAGGTTCTGGATTTTCTATGCACCAAGTTTAAAAAGGCAATCTTAGCTAACATCAGTTACTATTGATCCATCCCTGATTTTTATTATGCGCATTGCTTTTCTGGAGATATTTTCGTCATGTGTTACAACGATTGTGGTTTTACCGTATTTTTGATTTAAATTGATTAGCAGTTCAATTATCTTACTCCCTCCGCTGCTGTCAAGTTCACCAGTTGGCTCATCAGCCAGAATAAGGGAAGGATCATTTGCCAGTGCACGCGCTATCGCGACGCGCTGCTGCTCACCGCCGCTCAATTGCCCGGGTCTGTGATTGGCTCGACCTGAAAGCCCGACCGAATCTAACAGGGCTAAAACCCGCTCTTTCCTTTTGTCTTTCGAAATTTTCGCCTCTTGCATGGGCAGTTCGATGTTTTCATACGCTGTCAGTGTTGGCAGGAGGAAAAAATGCTGGAATACAAAGCCGATAGTGTGCAGTCGAAGATTTGAAAGCCGCCCGGCGCTTAAATTCGTGGTATCGTAACCGTTAATTTTCACGCTGCCTGATGTTGGGACGTCCACACAGCCTATGATATGCAGCAGGGTGGATTTACCTGAACCGCTGGGACCCTGTATCACGACGAACTCGCCCTGCTCGACCTCAAGGTTAACACCGCGAAGTGCGTCAATAACTACTTCGCCTACACGATAGTGCTTGCTTAGATTAGTAACCTGCACGATTTTATCAGCCATGTATCATCATCATTATACTAATAATTATATTTATGACGGTAAATATTATATGTGTGAACAACGTTATGAAAGTTAAGGTTATAGGCGGAGATATGGTTCATAGTTCAAAAAATATAAAAAGTTATTCTGCATCAACCATATTATTAATACTGGCTTTAATAATGATTTCGGTCGTTCCGGCAAACGCTGGAATAAATTTTAATTATACCAATGTTGCCGCTCGCAACTATACAATCACAGATGATGTTCTGAAATCAAATAATTTCGTCAGACTGATTGATAGCGATATTGCGATGCCGACGATCAGCCTGGAATTCGCAATAAACAAAACTCTTGTAAGCGGAAACAGGTCGCTGGTTTTAAATACCAGTCACTTTGGACCGAGCATAACAGACTTACCAAACCAAAAGGTGTATTACATAGGCCCCAGCGGTAAAGCAGCGGTCAGTTACACTATAGATGCATCAAGTTCTTTTGCAAATACGGTCGTCAACGTGTCCACTTTCAAACAGGTAAGCTACAGTATACCTTTTTTCTCGGACTTTTCTATTGCTGTGATTAACTTTGATGATTTAAAAGACACATGGAACAATAATTCAAAGCTATTTGATGAGTTCCTGACAACTGCGAAGGATGAAAATGAAATCAATGTCACCACCGTACCACTTAATTCCGCAGGCGATTTCGGCCCTATAAACCAGGACCTGAAACCTGGGAACTATCTGATAATGGTTACCAATGGCACCAACCCCAAGAAGATTATTTCATGGAATGGCGTTAAAGTAATGCCTTTCAATTCTTCTTTCGCTGTTGGAGATGGGACAGGCGCTGCCGCACAGGGCCATGATTTGAACGTGACTATCACTCTTAACTCATCCGCTCCCATTGAAAAATACACCTACGTTACCAGCATAATCAATAGAACTGATTTTAATGATAACGTGGGTAAGATAAATATCACCTGCAGTTCATGCCTGACCCTGGCGCAGGCGGCTACGATCAACGGTACAATATTAAATAATGCTAATGGTCTCAGAGATATAATTCCCAGATCCAATACCACTAGGACTACAGTTAATTCGATATCTGCTGTCCTGACGTTAAAAACAGGCACGCTTCCTGCGGGAAGTTATCTTGTCAATACAGTGGTTTTTAACAGCACAAATCTCTCTGTGGCATTCAACCAGAGCAGTATAACTTTAGTTCCAACTGCAACACCAACTCCGACTCCTACACCTACTGCAACACCAACTCCGACTCCTACACCCGCTGCAATACCAACTCCGGCACCTACACCTACTGCAACACCAACTCCGACACCTACACCTACTGCAACACCAACTCCGACACCTACACCTACTACAATACCAACTCCCACACCCACTCCTACTGCAACACCAACTCCCACACCCACACCACTGGCTATCCATGTCACGATTGATATTAACCCGAAGGTCATCAACCCGAATAGCAGTGGTAAAATTAAAGTAACCATCTTTAACAACACACCTCCCGGCTTTGATGTTGCCAGCATAATCATTTCAACTGTAAGATTTGGGCCCGATGGTGCAGTGCCAGTTGGTAGTGAAACTCCTGCCAACAAACTTATGCTTCATTTTAATACTCAGGATACGGGCATCAAATGTGGTGATACGCAGGCAAGCCTCACAGGAACGACAATCAGCGGGCAGGACATTGTGGGGTCTGATAGTATCAGGACTACGGAATGTGCTATTAAGAATAAATTACCATTAGACCCAGATACCAATAGAACGAATACCACAATCAATATTACATCACCATCAGGAAACGTGACAATAACAATTCCAAATGGAACTCTGGCTGTTGATGCAAATGGAAATCCCCTTACAAATGTTTCAACCGATTCAACCCAAAGTCTGCCAGCAAATGCAATCGTGGCACTCTCGAGCGGCGACAGGGTAGTTGGAGATATTGTTGATCTTGGACCTGAAGGTGCCAGGTTTGATCCACCGATACAGGCAAGGTTTAATTATACCAAGCCTCTGCCAGCCGGTGTGAGTGAAAACAGCTTACAGGTCAGATTCTTTAACAGGACTACGCATAGGTTTGAGAATCTGTTAATAATTGTGCGCAATACGGATCAAAATTTTGTGGTAGCACTTATACCCCACTTCAGCACCTTCACGCTCATCGGAACTGTAGCACCAACTCCACCACCTTCAGGTGGCGGCGGTGGTGGAGGCAGCGGGGGTGGCGGCGCCAGTTCCAACGAGAACTTCGCCAACATAGAGAAATCTGAAAGCGAAGATGTGAATATCGCGGTAGGCACGATAGTGTACAAGTTCACCACTCTGGATATTGTAAAAGGAATCGGGTTTGATGCCAGGACAAATGAAGGATGGGTAACAGCTCAAGTGCAGCTCCTCAAAGACAGACCTAAACTGGCCACATCCGATGCTCCTGGCAGCGTGTACAGGTATTTCGACGTATGGTTGGGATTATCCGGATACGGCACATCTTCAAAAATAGAAAATGCATATGTAGTGTTCAAAGTCCCTGATGACTGGCTTAAGAATAATAATGCAGAATCGGTCAAGCTGATGAAGTTCATTGACGGTGCATGGAGAGACCTGAAGACCGAGAAAATAGGTGCAGAAACCTACAAAGCAGAAACGCCTGGATTCTCAGGCTATGCGATAGTAGGAGTTCCAAAAGCACTGGCTGTATCGCCAACAGCAACTGTTACGCGAGTTCCAACACCCACACCTTCCGTTACAGTGCCACCAATAACAGCGCCTCCAGTTACATTGTATACAGTTTTAATTGTAATTGTAATTATTCTGGTAGCTGTGTACTTCCTTGTGATAAGGAAAGGAGGTAAATAAGGAAATAATTGTTGCTTAAAAGATGGGCTCAAGCGAATGCTAGCTGCTAAAAGAGAGAAGATTGTCTTCCCTTTCTATAAACCTATGTCGAAATTTTTATTGTTTATTTGGATCTTGATATTTACCTCAAGCATATCAGTTAGCGTTGCTGAGGGAACGGAAATAATCCTTAGCAAGACAATCGATGTTCCTGATAGAACAGTCAGCTATGAAAACCAGACTTTCGAAATCAAGGAAATTGGAAGTTATAAGACGAATCAGGATATCGGCTTCACCGTCGATGCTCCAGGCGTGGATGACATGCTTATTGTCCTCTATGATAAGGATAAGCTATCAACGTGGTTCAAGCGCTTCTATAACACAAGCGGACGCGTAGCTGGAGTTATACCTGCAAATAAGACGGGTGAAGCAGGAACATACGCGCTAACGGTTTCACATGGAACGAATATCATTGAGGCAATACCAGTGGTAATATCCGATTACGACCTTTCGGTGATACCTAAAAGCAATAAAGTAATCGCAGGCAATGGCTTTGACGTGGAAGTAGCTATCAGCAGGGACGGTGTTCCGGTCAACGTGGATAATACAGTAAAGGTAGTGCTTTCAAAGGGCAGTTCTTCTTTCGAAACAAATGCATCATCGACAAAAACGGGTGCGTATGAGGCACACATCGAAATACCGCAGGCTGCGAATGGAACCTTTTCATTATATTCAGTTATAGCAACGGAACGCAAGGTATTTATGAACTATCCTGAGATATTAGCAATTGCAAGTGGCGGAGATATCGAAATAGCGCCACCTTCGGCAGGGGAAAAGATGCCTTTTGTAGGCGGAGCAGTTACATTGCTTATCCTTCTGGGTATGGCATTGTTTATAAAGAAGAAATTATGAAAGCTTATTTATGGATAATAGTTGCGGTTTCAATGTTTAGCTTAATTGGAAGTGCAGCAGGCGCAACGATAACATTTGATAAAACGCTTGATGTTCCAGACCGCAGTTTTACGGTTACCTATGAAGGAAGCACATTTTCTTTTACGGTTGCTGACATTGGAAACTATAAGATAGGCGATGCTGTTAATGTAACAGTAAGTGGAGGAGTCAGCAATATGCGGCTTGTACTTTTTACTGTTGATAAACTCACACCGTGGTTTTCAACTTTTGATGCGACACCGGGTTCTATTTCAACAACAATACCAGCAGATAGATTTGATTCAAACTGTGCAGATGTTTGTGGTGGTAGCGGTGGATATAAAATGGGCCCAGGTATTTATGCCCTTGCAGTCCAGAATCACGCCGATTCTAAATACTTCATAGCTAAACCTGTAATTGTTTCTGATTATGATTTGACTGTAACCCCGGACAAAACACAGACGAATGCTGATAATACAATAAAAGTTACAGTTAGCGTCTCCAAGAATGGAACTCCTGTAAGTGTTGCCCCCAACAACGTCAAAGTAGGGTTGTTTCAGGATTCAACTAAAACAAAATTTGAACAAAATGCAGTAGCCATATCAACAGGCACATACGAAACAAATATCCAGATACCAACTAATGCATCTGGCACATATAAATTATATGCAGCGATTACGACTAATAAGTACATCTATCAAGATTATCCAGAAACCATCGGCGCAGCCAGCTACAATGGGATTATTACAATAACCACCGCTACTGCTACTCCTACTCCTATCCCTACTCCTACTCCTACTCCTACCCCTGCTCCTGCTCCGAGTCCAACTACAACACCACCACCTACTCCAATACCTACGCCGATACCTGCGGTGCAACCCTTGAACATAACTGCAGCACCGACCACAATAACTGTAGGCGTACCAACTAACGTTACCTTCGCAGTAACAAGCGCAGGCACGCCAGTAAGTGGCGCAGGAATTGCTATTAGCGGTGCAGGTGTCAGCGTAATCGGCACTACAGATGCCAGTGGTGTACTAACCCTTAGCTTGAAAGCCACGAGCGCAGGCGCAATAAAGGCAACTGCAAGCAATACTGGCTTCACGAGCGGAAGCACAACTATAACTGCAAGTTTTGCGCTAACTTTACCGGCACTGGTCTCCTCCATAACTCCAAACAGCAGGAATGCAGTGGTAGGCACACCAATAACGGTATTCATGTCGGTGATTAACGGCGGAACAGCAACCGCGACCAATGTGAGCATAGCACAGGCGCCACCGTTGGAGCCCGCAACTGTAAGCTACCAGCCATGGAACGGAACAGCATTCACAGGTTCAGCAAACACACCTGCAAGCATAGCTGCAGGCGGCACGGCTAACTTTGTGCTGACTATCAATGCAACAGCGGCGTTCAATAGTTCGCCGATGACCTTCAACGTGACAGGCACCAATGCGGCAGCAGCTCCGATAAGCGGAGTGAACACGCTGACAATGGCAGCCACAGCACCAAGTGCAACACCCTTGGCGGATGTTATCATGATATCCACGACCCTGGATGTAAGGACCGGCGTTAACAACGCAACATTCTTTGCAGTAGCTACATCGAATGTCGGTGCCAATGCAACCGGTGTAACCCTTAATCTGGTCGTACCAAATTCGATAACAGGGCTGGCATTGCAGTTGAACCAGACCGATCCAAAAACCGGAGCAATCATCGGGCCGGCAACGAAATTGACCATAAACAAGGGCGACCAGCTGACATTTGGAGTGTTCCTGACACCAACGCAGAAGATAACATTGGATCTTGTAAACAACAGGATAACGCTGCAGTTAAAGGATGGCAGCGGCAACGTAATCGGAGCCCAGTCAGTGGCAGTATCCACAACGTAAAAATACTTGTGTACTTTTTTGTTAATGACAATCTGAATTAGAGATGAATAATAAGAACCTTGAGTTATAGGACATGTTAGTGGATATCAAGAAATATCGTTAAAATCTGTCCTTTAATTGACAATATTTGCCAATGTAAAGATTTTATAGTATTAGTTACTATTCATTAAATCTTCATTTGTTAAGAGATTATATGAACAATGTTCGTAATTTATTTGATCTGGGATTATTTATATCACGTGGAATATTGCTGACTGCAGCCTTATTTCTTTTCTTCGTAGGCTACGCCGCAGGCGCAACTATAACATTTGATAAATCACTCGATGTTCCAGATCGTGATTTTACAGTTACCTATGAAGGGAGTACATTTTCCTTTACTGTTGCAGACATCGGCAATTATAAAATAGGTGATCCTGTTGGTGTAACGGTAAGTGGAGGAGTCAGTAATATGAGGCTCGTACTTTTTACTGTTGATAAAATTACACCATGGTTTAAAACTTTTTATGCGACATCGGGTTCAATTTCAACAACAATATCCGCAGATAGATTTGATTCAAACTGTCCAGATGTTTGTGATGACGGTAGCGGTGGCTATAAAATGGGTCCGGGTATTTATGCCCTTGCAGTCCAGAATCGAGATGATTCTAACTATTTTATAGCTAAACCTGTAATCGTCTCAAACTATGATTTAACCGCAACTCCAAACATCAAGCAGGTAAGCCCGGGAAGTACAATCAAAGTTACGGTAACAGTTTCTAAAAATGGAACTCCTGTAAGTGTTGCCCCTAACAACGTCGATGTAGAGTTTGTGCAAGATTCAACCAGGACGCATTTTGGAAATAATGCCATAACTACCGCTACTGGCACCTATGAAGCAAATATCCAGATACCATCTACGGCTTCTGGCAGTTATCGGTTATACGCTGCAATCACGACTAACAGGATTCTTTATCAAGGTTATCCTGAACTCATAGGCGCTGCGGGCTACAGCGGAACTATTGCCGTATCAACGCCAACAGCACCTTTCACTACACCAACAGCAACGCCTTCCACTACACCAGCAGTAACACCTTCCATTACACCAACAGCAACGCCTCCCACTACACCGGCAGCAACACCAGTAATTGAGGTAACAGAAACAGTTACTCCGATAGAGACTACACCAGCGGCAGTTCCAACAAAGAAGGAAGTGCCAGGATTCGAAGCGGCGGTAGCTCTACTTGCAATAACGTTGCTGGCAGGTTCGTTAATCAGAGGTCGTAAAAGAAGATAAGCATTTATTGGATATCGGCAAGATTGATGTTATCCACGATTTAATCGAGATAGGCTTTCTTGAGTGCTATGATACTTTCTTCAAAAAGTACATTGGCAAGAAAGTGTACGTCTTAATAAGAAAATAGACTTAACATGCTACAAGCAGAATTTAAGGTATTTTATGAGGCTTGATTCATATCTTGTCGAGATTGGCAATCTCGGCTCACGGGGGCGCGCAAAGCGGGCAATTATTGAAGGGCACGTCAGGGTTAATGAAAGGGTAATCACCAAACCATCGTACGATGTTGCATATTCTGACAAAATTGAAATAATGGAAAACCTTGATAAACCCGCAGGCTACTGGAAACTTAAAGGGATACAGGAGAAAACTGGTTTTATCAAAAAGGAGGACAGCGTATTGGACATAGGTTCAAGTGCAGGAGGTTTTCTCCTCTTTGCGTCCGAGGTTGCAACCCATGTTCACGGCATCGAGTTCAGCCGCGAGTTCCGCTCAGAACTCAGAAGGCTTGCCCATGAGCACCCTAATATAACCGTGGAATTCGGGGATGTTTTTACAATGCCTTTTGAAAGTGGAAAATTCGATGTTTTGCTTCTGGATATTACCGCAAGCCCTTTATCCTCCATGAAAGCCCTTGAGAATGTGCTCACCTCACTGAAAAGCAAAGGTCTACTGCTGCAGGTGCTGAAATTACCAAAAGAACTGGACAGAGACCAGATTCTGCGGAAGCTGTCATCCCTGGGATTGGAGATTGTCCAGGTGCTGGAATCTGAAAAAAAGGAAGCGTATATAATAGCAAGGAAATTGTAATGGAACAGATTGATTTTGATTTAGAACGCGTAGTTAAAATTATAAAGGATAAAAACTGCGAAAAGGTCGGGTTTCAATTTCCCGAAGGGCTGAAAAGACAGGCAATCAATATCGCCAGGGAAATTGAAGGGAAAAGCCAGGCAAAGATAATTATTTCAGGCAATCCTTCCTTCGGAGCCTGTGATATCGATACCATTCTTGCAGGCAAAGTCGATATGCTCTTCCATTTCGGGCACGCAGGCATGGGTGGATACGAGAATGTGGTTTTTATCGAGGCGCGTTCGAGCATCGATGTCATACCGGCAGTTAAATCTGCCCTTCCCCTTTTAAAAGCCGGCAGGATTGGCATTATAACCACTGTTCAGCATATCCATAAATTAGAAGAGATCTCTAAATTCCTGAGGGAAAATGGAAAGGAAGCCGTTATTGGAAAAGGAGATTTGAGGGTACGCTATCCGGGTCAGGTCATCGGGTGTAATTTCACGGCAGCGAGAGTTGACTGCGAGGAAATTCTCTACGTCGGCAGCGGCTTTTTCCACCCGCTCGGGGTTGCGATTGCCACAAGGAAAAGGGTGATTGCGGCAGACCCCTATTTGAATCAGGCTGTTGAGGTTTCTCCTGAAAGATTACTGCGAAAGCGGCACGGGTATATCGCTGCGTCAATGTCAGCAAAAGTCTTCGGCATCATTGTTTCTACAAAAAACGGGCAAAACAGGATGAGGCTTGCGCAGAGGCTTGAGGAGAGCGCAAATAATCACAAGCGTGAGGCATTTATTATCATGATGGATCTTGTAACGCCCGAGCAATTGCTGGCATTCAAGGTTGATGCCTATGTGAACACGGCATGCCCGAGGATAACGATTGATGATGCGGAAAGATTCCATGTACCCGTTCTGACGCCGCAGGAGTTTGAGATTGTGCTCGGGGAGAGAAAATGGGAGGCACTTTGTATGGATGAGATACTGGAAGCTTAATATCGTTCCAGGATATTGTACAGCGTATCCCGCCTCGCAACGGGGCGCCCCAGTTTTTTTGCGATATGCACGAATTCTTCTATGGTTTTACTGTGAAAAGGCACGCCTGCGGCTCTTACGACGTTCTCCTCTATCATCGTCCCGCCGATGTCGTTTGCACCAAAGTTCAATGCTACCTGTGCAACTTTGAGACCCTGCGTAACCCATGAAATTTGTATGTTTTTAATATACCCCTTGAGAAGAATGCGGGCTACGGCTACCATCTTCAGATAATCCATGCCTGTTGAATCACCGCTTAACTTTGTATTTTCAGGTTGAAAGCTCCACGGTATGAACGCGGTGAAGCCGTTATATTTTTCCTGCATATCGCGAATTCTGATGATGTGCTTTACCCTTTCTTCTATGGTTTCGGCATGCCCGAAGACCATTGTGGCAGTGGTAGGAATCCCCAGTGAATGCGCAGCCAGCATCACCTCCTTCCATTTTTCCCATCCGATCTTATTGGGCGAGACGCTGCTTCGCACCCTGTCATCCAGTATTTCAGCCCCGCCTCCAGGTATGGAATCAAGCCCTGCCTCATGAAGCCGTGAAATCGTTTCTTTAATACCTGACCCATATAACTTTGAGATATGCACAATCTCAGGAGGGGAGAATGCATGCATCTGCACATTGAACCTTCTCTTAACCTGCCTCAGCATCTCTTCATAATAATCAATGGTTATGGAAGGGTTCAAACCGCCTTGAAGGAGAATCTGGGTTGCACCGAGCTTTACTGCCTCATCGACTTTTGAGAGAATCTCAGGAAGCGTGAGAACGTATGCATCCACAGCATCGGCTTCCCTGTAGAACGCGCAGAATTTGCATTTTGAAGAGCATACGTTGGTATAGTTTATGTTCCTGTCCACAACAAAGGTTACAAGGTTGCCGACGCTGCGTTTTCGCATCTCGTCCGCTGCTGCGCCAAGAAGGTTAAGATTACTGCTTTCAAGCAACTTAACGCCATCTTTTATATCCAGTGTTTCAACATTCCCCGTATTTAAATACGGGGTCAGGGCACGGGTGAGAATTTCACCAACAGCGTCGTCACCTGTGAGTTTTTTTATGAGCTCAAAATTTGTCATCCTGGGAATAGCTCCTCCTGAATTTAAGGGCAAGCTCGGCTTTCATAAGTTCCCTGCCCAGATAAGCAGCGTGGTCAAGGCGCGAAACAAGTCCTGACCCGATGATAGTATCAAGGATTTCCTTCGCTGTTTGCCCTGCTATTGAATTGTTGTTATGTTTTGCCACAATTTTTCCAGGATAGAGTTTCCCATCGTGGATTTCATCGCCGCTGATAGCAATTTTAAAACATCCTGCCGGGTCAAGCTGCCATTTTTCGCTTGGCTTTGCTTCTGTAAAATTTTCAGGCAGAACAGCGAATTCGCGCCGTCTTTTTTCCTTTATTGAAAGCAGGTCAATTCCAAGGTCCTTAGGAGAAGAACCCCGTTCCTTTGCAAGCATCATCATGATGGAGGCGGTTTTTAGCTCAAAAACGCTGTTATGGGTTTTATGGCTGAATTCAGGCGTGAACAGGATACCGGCTTCAAGCTCCATTGCAATCCCGCAGAGTATGGCATTAATCCCGATAGAATCAGCATCCACAAGTTCTGTCACGTTACCCGCGCCAAAGAATAAAGGAGTTGTCGGCTGGCGTTTCCTGAATTCGTAATACCTTCCGATCGATTCCACAAGCCCGCTGCCGAGGGGCTCCAGCACAGGGTCTGCAATAATATTTGTGATCCCAAGGCTGCGGGCGTATTCAATATTGTTAAATAAGCTTTCAAGTTCCTCCACGCAGTCAGGTATTATGACAGACGCTGCATTGTGCCTGACGATGTTCTCTTTTACCTCATGGATGTTTTCTGAGTTCAGGCTGAGCACAATATCTACTCCTGAATCCAGGGCTGTGTTTATTAGCTCAGGGTCAAGCGTGTCTATACTCAGGGGAAGTGCCGAAGCTCTGCTTGCGGTTTCCACGGCAGTCCTGACTTCCTGAAGTGTGGTGTCGAGGGAAATCCCAAGATCAATGATATCCGCACCTCTTTCTGCAAAGTATACTATTTTACTGGTCAATTCATTCAGCCTTAAATGACCCGCATCCACTATCTCTGCCATCACTTTCATCCTGGAATTCCCGCCAAGCTTTACTCCTTTTAAAGTTAAAGGTGAAGCCGCTCTGGTTTCAAGTTCCTTTATTCTTTCAAAAGCGCCAAAACGTCTTTTTTCAATTAAGAGTTCGCATGCAGGTACTTTTGTGGAAAAAGTCATGTCTTCAAAGGATAGAACAAAATCAAGGTCAGCAGCATGCTTCGGTCCAAGCCTTACAGGCGTATTTATTTCCTTTTCAATCCGTGAAAAATCGCCTGTTGCAAGACCTGAAATAAGTATTAAATCGTACTTTTTTTCGGGCAAGGAGCGGCGAAGCAGGGCAGGTGTAATAAAAGCCGCAATATCTATATCCAGTACAAGAACATCGGCGCCATTCAGTACAGCTTTTTTAACGGAATTCTCTGCAAGTTTCCCTGTTGCTACGAGGATATTCATACTTAAGCCAGATTAAATATGCCTTTTATTCCAGTAGAAATAAAATCAACTGCGATAGCACCGAGGAATAGACCCATCAATCGTGTCATAACAAGCATTCCGGTCATTCCCACTACTTTATTAAAGTAATCAGAAAACCTGAAAATTAAAAAAGTGATTAAGAAAGTAAGCAGGATTGCCCCTACTACTATCAGTTTTAAGTCGATATTCTCTGCTGTTTTGATCAATACTATGATTGTGGTAATCGCACCCGGACCTGTTAAGAGGGGCATTGCTATCGGGAATATCGAAATGTTTTCCCTCTGTGAGGCATCTTTTAATTCCTCGGTTGTAATGCTCTCACGCGTGGTTCTTGCGAAAAGCATGTCTATTGCCACGAGGAAAAGCAACACTCCTCCTGCCACCCTGAGGGAATCGGCTGTGATGTTAAAAAGTTTTAATAGGATTTCTCCCGATATTGAAAAAACTATCGCCACAATGCAGGCTATCACTACGGAACGCTTTGCTATATAGATTTTATCTGCACGGCTCATGTGCGAGGTCATGGAGATAAAAGCCATCACGCCACTGACTGGATTGACGATGGCAAAGATGGATGTGAAGGCATATATGAAGAAAGTAAGCTCCGGGGTCATTGAGTGTAATATTCCTTAAATGCTATTGAATGTTTTGGATAGCCCGTTTATTAATGCTGAAATGCGTTAATTAACGGAGCATGTTCAAAGTTCCAATTACATCGGATTTTCATGCTCGAAAATGCCAAAAAACTATAGCGAGTTCATTCAGGGGTGCATTGTACAATCCAACAAGTATATCCTCAAATTTTCATAACAAAATTGCCTCTATTGTTACGATTTCAGAATATATCCATCAAAAGTTGCTGATTTATCTAATATTATATAGGTTCGGAAAAATGTCTGGCGCATGGAGAAAAAAATAATTAAAATAATCGCAATATTTGCGCTTTCATTCATACTGGCAATGCCTGCAAACGCATCCAATGTGACAACAGTCGAGATTCACGGCGTGGTTTTCGATGAGAAATCAAAAACATATAATACCACATTGCAGTGGGATGCCCAGAAATTCCCTGGTTTCTGGTATAACTTTAACGGCGGGAAGTCAGGTGAAACTCTCACCATCACTCAACCTGCTTCAAGTTTAACATTCAGCAGCAGGACTATCTTGGCAAATAATCTCTTCTATAATACCTCACGCACAGACCAGAACTATACCGTGTTCACAGACAAAGGTTTAACAGTGGAGAATGGTCTGAGTTACAGCAGTTCCACAGGATTTACAAAGGGCAGCACAGGCGGCAAGTATGCACAGCTTGGCTGGTTTGGCAATCGGTATGTGGCTGTGAACGGCAAAGCCAACAAATTGGCTAAACTGGTATATGAGCAGGATAGAAGGGATAAAAAGACACTGAAGCTGGGTGAAACATGGAACTTCGGCGAAGGCTACAATCTTACGGTTGATGCACTCGATACCGGTGTATCTCCAAGGCAGGCATCGCTAACTCTTAGCAAAGATGGAAAAGTTTTTGACACGAAAGTCGTCCATGAGGGCGAAGTTTACACATACGTCGAGAAAAACCTGCAGGGAGAGTCGGATTTCCCGCTATTCGTGACCTACGTAAATGGCATATTTACAGGTGCTGAAGGCATGGCTTCTGTCGTCCAGCTTAGATACACCTGGCTTATCTCGCAGAATGTGTTTGAAGTTAAAGTCGGAGATCAGTTCGGGGTATTCGAGGTAAAGGAAGCTAATGAAAATTACTTACTCCTCTATAACAAGGACAGGCAAATAGACCTCAGTCAAAATAGTGTTTCGCCATTATATGGCGATCTCAAGTTCAAAATTGCGGATAAGGACGATTCGCTTCGGTTTTATCCAGTTCTCCAAAAAACTACGCCAGGGAAATACGAGCTTCACGGCGTGGTTTTTGATGAGAAATCAAAAACATATAATACCACATTGCAGTGGGATGCCCAGAAATTCCCTGGTTTCTGGTATAACTTTAATGGCGGGAAGTCAGGTGAAACTCTCACCATCACCCAGCCCGCTTCAAGCCTAAAATTCAGCAGCAGGACCATTTTGAAAAATAATCTCTTCTATAATACATCGCGTACAGACCAGAACTATACCGTGTTCACAGACAAAGGTTTAACAGTGGAGAATGGTCTGAGTTACAGCAGTTCCAAAGGATTTACAAAAGGCAGTACAGGCGGCAAGTATGCACAGCTTGGCTGGTTTGGCAACCGATACGTGGCTGTGAACGGCAAAGCAAACAAGATGGCTAAATTGATCTATGAGCAGGATAGAAGGGATAAAAAGACACTGAAGCTGGGTGAAACATGGAACTTCGGCGAAGGCTACAATCTTACGGTTGATGCACTCGATACCGGTGTATCTCCAAGGCAGGCATCGCTAACTCTTAGCAAGGACGGGAAAACTGTTGACACGAAAGTCGTCCATGAGGGTGAGGTTTACACATACGTCGAGAAAAACCTGCAGGGAGAGTCGGATTTCCCGCTATTCGTGACCTACGTGAATGGTATATTTACAGGTGCTGAAGGCATGTCAGCAGTTGTCCAGCTTAGATACACCTGGCTTATCTCCGAGAATGTGCTTGAAGTCAAAGGCGGGGATCAGTTCGGTGTATTTGAGGTAAAGGATGCAAATGAGAATTACTTGCTCCTCTATAACAAAGACAAGCAGATAGACCTCAGTCAAAATAGTGTTCAGCCTTTATATAGCGACCTGAAATTTAAAATAGCGGATAAGGATGATGCCCTTCGGTTTTATCCATTTGTTGAGCAGACAATTCAGGCTACATCCACATTAGGACTGAAGGCTGCAACCCCTCCAGTCTCCACTTCAGCGCCAGCGATAGCATCAACAGCAGTCGCAACACAGGTACCCTCGTCTGCCTCGATACAGGCAGGAGCGGTGACCGCAGTACAGTCAGATTCACCTGTAAAGACAGCGACAGAGAATGCACCTCTGAAAGGGTTGCTTGGGTTCTGGGGGTTTTATGCAGTCTTAGGTATTAGTGGTGCCGCATACTTTGTACTAAGGAAGAAGGATTAAGACCATCTTTCTTTCGATTTTTTATGCCCGGGATATCAGCAAAACCTATTAAAAAGGCAGCTATGCTTGCGGGTGCAGACCTTGTTGGGATAGCTTCAACGGACAGATTCGACAAGTATCCTGAGGAAAATCGGCAGCTCGTATCCGTAAACATTATAAAAGAGTTGATGGATCTGCGGAAGGCGCTGCGGAAGGATTGCAGAGCATGGGACTATAGCCTGTTGAAGCTCCATGGTTCATCGAAGAAAATGTGCATGCTTATGACAGATACTGGTTGAAAGATCCGTAGTCTCGCATGAGATGTGAAATCCCATGCGCTCACTTTGCCCCGAAGCCTCCCCGCAGGAAGCGCCTCAGGTCTTCTTCATCCATATTTTCGACAGTTTCGCTTACATCATCGTTTATTTCTTCTGTTTTATAATCCATATTTACCTCGAATTGGAAAAAGGAGCGTTAATGGATAGGAAAAAAACGCCCCTTTTTCTTTTTGTCATTTTAACAGCGCCTCTTCTATAGCGAAAGCATCCATGCCGCAGTCCACGCATGAAACCATGGCAATTCCTTTTATGAAATCAGCGCTTGTTATCGGTATTGCATGCTTGCAGTTGGGGCATTTGTACTGTCTGGTCGAGGTCATATAAGCCACCAGACAGTATCATGCATCCGGACATTGCCCGCGCTTTTAAAAGATGCCCTCTTCTTAACTTTTACCGGTTCAGGGTTGGCATCCCTTTTACCTTTACTGTATTCTGTTCCAGGGGCAAAGAAAACCCCTTCTGTTTTCTTGAGTTGTCATTTCAATCACCAGAAATTCCATAGTTTTCATACATATTAAAATCACGTAAAAAGGATATATTTGACAGCTCTATGCGGTTTTCAGGAACAAAAGGGCAATAATTACCTGAAACTTTCAGCATTTAATGTTTTTGTAACTAATAATGGATAGTTATTTAACTTTTAACCTTAAGCTGCATGGAGTCAGAGGTAAACGGCTCGATTTCCATCCGAAATATACAAAACAGAAGATTTATCAAAAAATGGGATGTTTAATCTTTTGTGGCATTATGATACAATACAAATATATATATGCATTATTAATATCGTTATAGGTATGTTGGTTATTGTTCCGGATTGTATGACTTCAAATGACCTACTCATAAAATTTCATAAAGGAGGAATTAGAGATTTTAACAAAAGGGTTTGTTGAGGCTTTCCTTGAAATATTTACTGTATGCGCTGCGTTTATTTTAATAATCCTCATTGGGCAGATTCTCTTTATGATACGCAAGGCGGACAGGGACTTATCAAATACTGATCTATTTCTTGACAAGGCAGTGCTGGAGCGAACCTGGATTTATATTTCAGTTGCTGGAGCAGGGTTTGCTCTAAATATACTAATCAAGTTTACGATTTGGTTCAGAATCGCAGGTGATGTGTTTAACACCTATTATATTGTTGAGATAACACAGGTTGTCTTCCTGATAGCATTTATCATGGCAGTTTACAATAAGATGCTAATTGTAAAATCACAGATATATGCGGAGAAGGGGACAGAAATCTGGAGAAGAATGTTAAAAAATGGGTGAGCATATTTATCAACCAGATAGATTATCTGGATAAGGGATAGGTATAAGTTTAACTTATTCGGCAATTGTTGTCGCAATAATTCCTGTTTTGATTAAATTGTGACAAAACCTGCCTGTATATTCAGGGATATATATCATCTTTTCATATAGAGAGGATGTGAAAAATATGTTCAATCAAAGAAGGGATCGTTTTTGCCGTCCATAAAAAATGGAATGGTGAAGTATCGGATATAGCCGAGGGTACTGAGGAAATACAAGAAGCATCGGGGTATGAAAACTATGCAAAGGAAAGGCTGGGAAGACCGGAATACCACCGTATAAGGATCGGTCTTGAAAGATTAGTCCGCTCGCTTTCGATAATTGAAGGAAGCTGGCGGCGTACAAGCAGGCATCATGCACAAAGAGAACTTGGAAACATGCTTGACCGCCAGCATGATATCGAAAATGATGCGGAAAAAATCGAAGATATGATCCTGCGCGGATATATCCATGAGCAGCTCGATATTGTTGCCGCAGCAAGACGGTCTCTGGCTGAAGAAGTCAAATGGGATATCGAAGCCAGCAAAAACAGCTAGAGCATACTATGAATGATATGGATGTTTTTATTCGAAAATCTGCCAATTACCGTATCTGGGTAGATGAGGCTGGGGTGGGGCGCATACGTATCCTGAAAAGGATAAACTTCAAGACTCTAGTAAGCCTTTTTGAGGAGCTTCACGGCGAGATAAGAAAGAGGATTGCAGGGAATTCAGGAAAGGTCCATATTATTTTTTATATCTCGAAATCTCTCTATGAAGAAATGTCAGTCAATGCAAAAGAATTCCTGGGATTCTGTCAATCCTGCATGGGTATCAAGTTCGAGCTTATTTTGATAGAGATGTAAAAACAAAACAATTGCGGCAATTATTTCTCCATTCTCTCATTTTTCCGAACCAATTTACCAAAAACAGCCTCTTTATGCAGATTAAAATAAGCGCGCCAAATATACTTGACGGCGTTGTCACAGAAATCCGTCGTTCAGGAAACGTTGCCAACAAGGCAATAGATGTGGGAAATTGAAATGCTTCCGGTTTAATTTTTTGTTACATTGGAATAATTGTGTCAAGATCTGCCTCTTCGTGTAATTATATATAGCCAGCAGTATAATCTTTCGATTGAGATAGATATGACTGAGGAAATATATACCCAATCTCGAATAAATAACTCCTGTCGGATGAAAGTTGAAGCTATAAAATCAAAAAATGATGTCGAGTTTGATAAGATTGTTAAATTCCTGAATGACCAGAAAGCAGTAATGGATTATGCAGGTCTGAATTAGTTTCATGCTTTGCCGCATTTATTCGATTTTTGTAATCTTTGCAGCCATTGACGTTCTCTCCCCCACATTTATATGTATGTATTCCTTTTAATCCATGAACTACCATGAGCATAGTTCAGGAGGCATAAAATGGCAGATATAGACTGGTCATCGCTGTGGAAAAAGGAAGACTGGTGGGCAGTGTGGATCGGGCTGGCAATATTCATCCTTTCGCTTCCTTCGTACCTCGGCATATTTCTACTCGGATGGATTCCTACCGCGAAGTCCTGGTCAGACATCAGCCAGGCTCTTGCGACAAAGGCGCTCAACCCCTGGATAGGTCTCCTCTTCAGCTTCTTCTTCCTTGCCATACTGCTGACACCAGCGCTGAAATTCAACGGAGTCAAACCCAAAGATTGGTTCAGGGGATTCTTTGTAATATTCTTCACCGCCTGGGCGATCTGGATACTTTCGAACTATGCCCCACTTGTGAAGGTTGCAGGAAGTGCCGAAGTCGGATTCATTGTGGCCTTGTTAGTCGGGATAGTGGTTACAAATGTGACGCATCTGCCATCGTGGTTAAAGGATTCAGCCAGGGGCGAACTCTTTATCAAGATAGCGATAGTGCTCCTGGGCGCCAAGATCCTGCTCACGTCTTTTGTCACAAGTGCCCCGGGCATGCTGGCAGCGGCCCTCCTGTCTTTCCCTGTCGTTTGGGTCATCGCATTTCTCATTTCAAGAAAGATGGGGCTTGACAGGGATTTTGCAGCAACCCTTTCTTCGGGTGTGGGCGTCTGCGGGGTTTCAGCCGCCATAGCAACGGCAGCCGCAATCGAGGCACCCGCCATCTATTCAACCGTGATCTCGTCGATAATTGTAATCTTTGCGGCTGTAGAGATAGTCGTAATGCCTTTCGTGGCAGCTTATGTCTTTCCTACACATGCGACGGCGGCAGGGGTGTGGATGGGGCTCTCAGTTAAGACAGACGGAGCAGCGTCAGCCAGCGGATCCATAGTTGACGGACTCCTGAATGCAAATGGAGCAGCACTGAATTCTGCTGTGATGACCAAGGTAATGATTGACGTATGGATTGGTGTGATAGCATTCTTACTCGCCGCTGTGTGGGCGTACAGATTGGGGAAGACAGGCGCGAATGCAGGTCCGGGAGTGCTGTGGTACAGGTTTCCCAAGTTCGTTCTGGGATATATTGCGACCAGCGCGGTGTTGTCAGCGATTGCCTTCACGTATCCTTCTGCTGCTGCAGGTGCCAGGGCAGTTGCACCTGTAGTGACATTCGGAACCGATCCTCTCAGGGTGGCGTTCTTCATGTTTACCTTCCTTGCAATAGGGCTCAATACGCGCTTTTCGAGATTCAAGGAGATCGGTCTCGGGAAGCCGGCAGCCGTCTATGCGATTTCCCTGCTCATCGCCATAATCTGGGGAGGATTCATTTCCTACCTGTTCTTCGGCGGATAGAAGAGAGAGACTCGGTGGGTGGTTTGAAAAACCACAGAGAGCACAGAGGACACAGAGAAAAAATAATCCTCTCTCTGTGAACTCTGTGTCCTCCGTGGTTGATTTTCATTGGCGTACAATTTTTGCCGCAATTATTCGGATTTTGTAACAATCGTTCCAATTATCGCCTGTTTCTCTGCATATTTATAGACATCCATCCATCTTCTCTCGCTTATCATAAGCAGGTGAATTAAAATGATAACAACAAATAAAGGACTATTTTAAGCAATTCGAGGTGGAATTAATGAAAGGAAAATTTATTACGATTATATTCATCACAGTTCTGATCGGTGCATTATTATCAGGATGCGTCGGCAATCCAAAGTCCGAAACCCAGGCCACACCTGCAGTCACTACAACCCCGGCATCACCTGGAATTACGGCTGTACAGACCGCTGCAAGCCCGCAGGAACTTTCGGGCACTATAACGCTATCAGGTGCATTCGCTTTGTATCCCATGGCTGTGCGCTGGGGCGAGGAGTTCCAGAAACTTCATCCAAAGGTTAATGTTGAGATCTCTGCGGGAGGCGCGGGGAAGGGTATGGCTGACACGCTTGGCGGGCTTGTCGACATCGGCATGATTTCAAGGGATGTTGACCCCTCGGAGCTCCAGAAAGGCGCATATCCGATTGGCGTCACCAAGGATGCCGTTGTAGCCACAGTCAATGCAAAAAACCCGGTGCTTAACGACCTCCAGAGCAGAGGTGTCAAAAGAAAGACCTTTGCGGCTCTGTATCTCAACGGGACTGTGAATACGTGGGGCGATGTAGTCGGGACTGAAAATAAAGCAGAAATTCATGTATATACGAGAAGCGATGCATCGGGTGCTTCTGATATATGGGCAAAGTACATCGGAGGCAAACAGGAAAGTCTCAAAGGCACAGGCGTTTATGGCGACCCGGGATTGCTTGCAGCAGTGCAGAAAGACCCCTTAGGAATAGGGTATAACAACTACAATTATGCATTTGATATGAAGACCGGACTACCAGTGGCGGGTATCCAGATAATACCATTTGACGTGAATGAGAACGGTATTGTTGACCCTGACGAGAATATAAGCACCAAGGAAAAAACAATTGCAGCCATTAAAAACGGAGTGTTCCCGAGTCCGCCTGCGAGAATCGAATTATTTGTGACCAAAGGAAAGCCCACAGAAATTACTTCCGAATTCATAAGATGGGTTCTCACGGACGGACAGAAGTATGTGGATGAGGTGGGCTACATACAGTTGTCCAAGGAAACACTTGATGGTGAGTTGAAAAAGCTTGATTGAGCGGTTAAGGTTTTGCCTTAACCCTATACTTTTTATTTTGGTAAAAAAATGCATATCAGACGATTGAAAGATATAATTGCCGGCAGGCTCATGCTGGCTGCCGCTCTTTTCTCAAGCGCTCTGGTATTTATTGTAGCTTTCGTCCTCTTCCTGCGGTCTGAGCCGATCCTTGAAGTGAAATCGCTGGGCGAGCTTTTGCTCGGAAGTACGTGGCTGCCTTCCCGGGGCGAATTTGGCTTTTATCCTTTTATTCTGGGTACTGTCTATGTAACCGCGCTTGCCATGGTCTTCGCGATACCCCTCTCTATCCTGAGTGCGGCATATCTTGCGGAATACGCTAACGTGAGATTGAAATCAATGATCTTGCCCCTGATAGACCTGCTTGCAGGCATACCCCCTGTAGTGTTCGGAGTTTTCGGGGTGCTGGCCATCGTACCTCTCGTAGCAGCCATAGCACCTTTATTCAGAAACTCGGGAATACCCTTGTTGAGCGGCGGCAGTTACTCCACCGGCTACAGCTTGCTTGCCGGCGGCATCGTGCTTGCTATCATGGTGTTCCCTATTATTATCTCGATCTCATACGAGGTATTCAAGGCTGTGCCGTTCGAGGTGAGGGAAGCATCCCTCTCGCTCGGAGCCACACGGTGGCAGACAATAAAGCATGCTGTGATAAGAGCCGCATTACCGGGTATAGCAGCCGCCGTTATCCTGGGTTTCTCCCGAGCGATCGGAGAGACGATGGCTGTTCTCATGGTGGTAGGGAATGTAGCGAAAATCCCGTCCTCGATTTTCGAATCCGCTTATCCTCTGCCTGCGCTGATCGCCAATAACTATGGCGAAATGATGTCCATACCGCTGTACGATTCAGCCCTGCTGCTTGCCGCCCTCATACTGATGCTGATCATTTTGTTTTCTACTCTGGGCGCGAGACTGATATTGATACGCATTGAGAGGAGGATGCATGGATAAACTTCGTGAGGAAAAGATATTCAAGGCTCTCATGATCTCATCGCTGGCTATGGTGGTGGGCAGCCTTTTCATAGTGGTGGCTGTGATAGTCTGGAACGGCATGCCTGCGCTTTCGTTATCCATGATAACGCAGACGCCTAAAGGGGGATACTATCTTGGAAAGGAAGGCGGGATTCTGAATGCCATAGTGGGGTCACTGTACCTTGCATTTGGAAGCCTGATTCTTGCCCTGATGATAAGTCTGCCGGCGGCGCTATCGCTGCAGAAAGATTATATTGGGAAAACAAAGGCTGCCTATTACATCAGGCTCTCCCTTGATGTCCTCTGGGGTACCCCCTCAATCGTGTACGGAGCATTCGGTTTTATTATAATGCTATATTTAGGTATACGAGCGTCGCTCCTGGGTGGGATCATGGTTCTTACGATTTTGGAGCTCCCAATAATGATTCGCGCAATGGAAGAGGTAATAAAAATGGTTCCAGGAGAGTTAAAAGAAGCCTCCTATACCCTCGGAGCAACGCGTTTTGAGACCACCGCTGGCGTAGTGGTGAGGCAGGCGTTGCCGGGGATAGTGACTGCGGTAATCCTTGCCTTCGGCAGAGGGATCGGGGACGCTGCCTCTATTCTGTTCACAGCAGGTTACACCGACAGCCTGCCGCGCTCGCTGTTTGACCCTGTAGCTTCATTGCCGCTTGCTGTGTTCTTCCAGCTTGGCACGCCCTTCCCCGAGGTGCAACAACGTGCGTATGCCAGTGCGTTGATACTTCTATTAATAGTACTTGCACTCAGTTTAACATCACGGTATTTATCCAGGAAGTTCATGAAAAACATTATAAGGTGATTAAATTTGAAAAGTCATATCAGTATCCAGGATGTTAATGCGTTCTACAGCGATCATCAGGCTTTAAAAGGCATAACAGTTGAGATACCGGAAAAGCAGATAACAGCCATCATAGGACCGAGTGGATGCGGGAAGAGCACCTTACTCAAATGTTTCAACAGGCTTATTGATCTCACGGAGGGAGCAAGAGCTTCAGGGAAAATAATTGTCGATGGCATAGATGTCCTTAACGGCAGCGTTGACATCACCGAGGTGAGGCGCAGGATGGGATTGCTGCCGCAAAAGCCAAATCCTCTTCCGATGTCGATATACGACAACGTGGCTTATGGACCTCGGCTGCACGGCATCAAAGACAAAAAGAAATTAGACCAGATAGTGGAAAAATACCTGAAAATCGCCGGTCTCTGGGACGAAGTGAAAGACCGCTTAAAGTCACCTGCATCGAAACTTTCCATAGGTCAGCAGCAGAGGCTCTGCCTTGCAAGGGGGCTGGCTGTTGAACCTGAGATAATCCTGTGCGACGAGCCCACGTCGGCTTTAGACCCGGTCTCATCGCAGCATATCGAACAGCAGCTCCTCAAACTCAAGAATGATTACACCATCGTGATAGTCACCCACAACATCCACCAGGCCATGAGGCTTGCTGACTACGTGATCCACCTGTATCTCGGCGAAATCGTAGAGCATGGTCCTGCGAACGAGGTGTTTGAAAACCCGAAGGAAGAGAGGACGCGGGCATATATTAATGGAACTTTCCTTGCAGATGTGAAAATAGATGAAGTGATCAACACGAAAGGGAACCAGTGCCCATATAATTTTGTGTATGCTAAACAGGCGCTGCATAACCTCGAGAAGGGCAAAATCCTCAAGGTGATCGTAGATGATGCTACGGCAGTTACCGAGGTGCCAAGGGGCATGGAAGCCGACGGGCATAAGGTATTGAACGTCAAGCAGATAAATAAGACGGATTGGGAGATAGTGATACAGAAGCAGGAGTGAAAGAAGATAGTAATTATCAGGAAATAAGAGATAAACAATTTTCAAGCGTACCGTTCCCCACAATATCTGGAGCTATGCCATGTTTTCGCATCGCTTCGGCTGTTTTTTGACCGATAGCTATAACCTTTATCATATCTGCATTGTTCTTATCAAAGCCTGAGAACTCAAAGGATTTAGCACTTGTAAAAATCACAGCATCCACATTTTTTAATTCGCCTGCAATGCTTTTATCAGCGGGTTCCAGCCGATATGCAGGGGCTTCGATAACTCTGGCGCCTTTTGATGTCAGGGAGCGTATCAATTCCGGATTTGGTACCTCGGCGCGGGCGATGCCGATTGTTCTTCCTTTAATGTCGCCGAGATATTTCGCAAAGTGGCCGGATGAGAATTTCTCGATGACTTCACTTGACATGCCATATTCTTCCACCTTCCTTGCTGTTTTCGGACCTACACTTACGATTCTCACGTTATCCCCGGGTTTTACTTTCTCAAAAAGTTTTTCAACCCCGAGAGCGCTTGTAAAAACCAGGATGTCGATTTCATTTTGTGAGAGGCGCTCCGCCAGTCGGGAAAGCGGTTCAGGGTTAGAAGGTTCTGCCGACCGCATAGTGGATATTATTACGGCTTCATGACCGTATCTTCGGAATAGCTCAGGGATGCCTTCGGATTTCTCTTCAAGTTTGGTGACTGCGATTTTCACGCAACACAAAATCACACATCAAAGCATAATGCTTTTGTTTACAATAGACTTGAGACTACTCTATGGATATCTCCCTTACCCTCCTCCTTATCTCCATATTCTTTGGCTTCTTCCTCGGCATCATCTCAGGTCTCACGCCAGGCGTTCACGTCAATAACTTTGCCCTGCTCCTTGTTGGGCTGTCGCCGTTCTTCGCAAGCATCGGGTTTGCGCCGTTCTATATCGCAGTGGTAATCCTCTCAAATTCCATAGCGCACACCTTCCTTGACATTATTCCTTCTATTTTCCTGGGCGCGCCCGAACCCGATACAGCGCTTGCGGTACTCCCGGGTCATGCGCTCCTCATGGAGGGAAGAGGTGCAGAGGCTGTGCGGCTTTCTGCTCTTGGAAGCGCAGGCGCAGTCTTCGTCTCTCTGTTAATGGTTATTCCCATGGCATTTTTCTTCCTTACCATCTACAATACAATAAACGCATACATCGGATGGATTCTTGTATTAATTGTGGTCCTCATGATAGCCACCGAGAACGGGGAAGTTGTTGAAGGGCAGGGGTCGCTTGTGCACCTCAAATTCAAGATGTACGCTGTCATACTGTTTTTTATTTCAGGATTGCTCGGGATATTTGCATTCGGCAATGAGGGATTGATGCAGCCGCTTGTTAAATTTGGGGAACCCTCGATTCTTCTTCCTCTTCTTTCGGGGCTGTTCGGTGCTTCCATGCTTGTTATCAGCCTTATGACAAAATCAGAGATCCCTCCGCAGCAGGAGAAATGCAGGTTTGAGCTCTCGGAAAGGAGGATTGTTCGCGCCATGTTTACAGGAAGCATAGCAGGTTCTTTTGTGGCTTGGCTTCCCGGCGTATCCTCTGCGGTTGGCACAATAATCGCAAGGCTCTTTGTCCGTGAGGAAAAAGGAGCGGATTCGTCAAAAGAGTTCATGGTATCAATAAGCAGCGCCAATACGTCGAATGCGATTTTCAGTTTAATCGCCCTGTATATCATTCAAAAGGCACGAAGCGGGGCGATGGTTGCCATTGATAAACTTGTCAATATAAAAGAGTGGGAGCTTTCCGTGATAATAATTTTGTTGATTGTTATAGTATTTGTTTCGGTGATCTCTTATTATACCACGATTTACCTTGGAGACAGGGTAGCAGGTTTCCTGTCTGGAATCAATTACTCAAAACTGTGCGCGGGAGTCCTTGCAGGGCTGTCTTTTATGGTTTTCATGTTCACAGGCTGGTTCGGGTTTGTCATATTTTTAATATCCACACCCATCGGGATGATGGCATCGTTTGCAAAGGTAAGAAAAACACATGCCATGGGAGTGATAATGCTGCCTGTCATACTGTATTTCCTGTGAAAAATACAGGAACACATTAAAAATAATTCTGGAAGGTATTCTTATTCTGTCTGGAATTTGTTAGGACACATTCTAAGCTAACTTAATTACGCCTTCAACTTGAATTAAGCTCTTTTTCAAGGAATGCACTAACTGTATAAATTGCCTCTAAAGGTGATTGAAAATCGCTATTATCCAAAACTTCAACCTGGATTCTAGAAAAAATGCGTTCAATTGAATTCATCCATGATGAGCACGAAGGTAATGGAATAAGATGCAATCTTGGATTCAATGCTGCAAAAGTTTTTACAGCATGCGATTTATGAACACTCCATCC
>JAPZAS010000016.1 GCA_027460525.1 Candidatus Methanoperedens sp. | reverse complement strand
CTTGCTGCCATCCTTACGGCGTATCTGTGCTTCGAAATTTGTCACGATGCCGCGTGCACGAATCGTGCGCACTAACTGCAAGCGCCGGCCTGGCTCGACATAGAGTTTCCGGGCATTGGTAATACTGGTAATGATTTCCTCTTGTGATTCGTAGCCCAACATGTGTGCCAGCGCAGGGTTTGCCGCCAGGATGCCCCCTTCAATGGAGGTCTGGAATATGCCTTCAACAGCATTTTCAAAAATGCTACGATATTTTGCTTCACTCGTACGCAGCGCCTCTTCCATCCGCATGTGTTCTGTAATATCGCGTACTATGCTCAGCACCATAATCCCGTCTTTCGTTTCCAGAGGTCCAAGAGCGATGTCCACTGGAAACTCGATTCCGTCCTTACGAAGCCCATAAAGTTCAAGCTCAGAACCCATAAAACGGATGCGGGGTTTTGACATGTAGCTTCTCATATGCTCATAGTGCCGTTTCCTGAAGCGCTCTGGGATAAGAACCTCAACAGGCTTGTCGAGCAACTCATTCTTACTATAGCCAAATATCTTCTCTGCCTGCGTATTAGCCTCCACAATACGCCCCTCGCTGTTAACCACCACAATGGCGTCAGGTGCACATTCAAAAAGACCCTGAAACATAGCCCTTGTCTTCCCCAACTCAGTTTCTGATTTTTCAAGTTCAGTAATGCGCTGGCGTAATCCTGCCAGTTCATCTATAAGCTGCTCTTTTGTCTTATCTTCATCTTTCATTTATTCCTCACTCAATAATCAGAATTTATTTATATTATTAGCTATCCTTCTAATAAAACCATCACAGAAATTCAATAATCCCATTGGCATGGCATAAAACAGGGTCGGGTGCGAATATCCCTTTGTATTGTCTCGCCCTGAACCTGCATCCTCCCCTGCATTCATGAACCAGCCTGCAATCATGGCAATCAAGTTTGTCAAGCGTCCAGAGATATTTTTTACAAATTTCTGCCCATGCAGACCCGAGGTCGTTAACATTCCCCGCAGGCTCATCCTCAAAAAACCCGCATTTGCTGACCCTACCGTCAGGCGATACGGCACACAGATGCGAGCCGCACGTATAATCTCCAGAACTTTCATGTCCCCCTGCGCCGAAGCCGTATTTTAAAAACATGGCTGCATCCTCACTATCAAGGACATAATCCATATTCTCTTTGAGATTTCCTGCCACGCATGGCACATCCACATTCCAAGAAACCACTTCGAGGTCAGAAAAAAGCTTCGCCATCTCCTCAAATTCCACTGCATTGTATTTGTGTATCATCGTGGCGATTGAAACCGGAATATCGAAGCTTTTGAGATTGGAAATCCCGCGCATGGCTTTATCGAACGAACCTTTCCCGCGCAGCAGGTCATGCGAGCTTATACCATCAATGCTGACCTGCACTTCATGCATAAAACTTGAGAGTTTCCGGGCTGCCTTCTTGTCGATTAAAGTTCCGTTTGATAGAAGAACTATCCTGAGTTCACAGGACGTAAGAGCGTCCATAAGTTTCCAGAATTCGGGGTGAAGAAGGGGTTCTCCTCCCGAAACCATGAGCTTTAAGCCGCCCATGTCCTCGAACTGTGAAACTGCCATTTCAAACAGGTGTGGTTCGATGTGTGTGTTGAACGAAGCTCCAAGATAGCAGTGCCTGCACGCAAGATTACATTTTTTTGTGATATTCAATAAAAGATACCGCAGGGATGGAATTGGTGAGCTTCCAGTTTTTATTCTCCTCATTCCAGCCTGCATCCTGATTATCCCCTCGTCAAGCATAAATTCAAGGAATTCCTGATTATCTTCACCCCGCGGGAGCAGCTTTGAAAGAGGATTCTTTCCACTACACTTTTTTAAGAATTCAAATGCTTCCTCGTCCAGTTCATATAACTGGTCATCTGGTATGTTATAGACATAAGGCACCTCAAGTTTTCGCAATACATAGCCGGGTGCCAGAACAGGAAACTTATTTAAGGGCATCCTTTATCTCTTCCGCAGATACCTTTCCTTTCGAAAGCATACTTTTTAAAACCTTAAAAGCAGCGCATTCAAGCTCGATATCGTCTTCCTTGAAGAATTCACAATGAGTGCAAATAAGGGCTACACAGGGATTTTTTTCTTTTTTTGTCACGGCATCACTCAGGTAAGTATATAAATTATTCTTTTATAAGCTTTTATGTCCCGAAGTTGGTAATACAGATGACGGGCGGGTAGGGAGTGGGGTTAGTTAAAAAATGTACACACCCGCTCGTCAATTATCATTATGAGTATTATGATATATATACTTTACCCAAAAGCCTGCGCATTCAGGAGAGCGTGGTATTTCCAAAACTCTTTTTAACCTCCTTGACCACTCTTATGTGATGATTCTCGGCATCGATATCGGCGGCGCGAACACCAAGGTAGCATCCAGCGACGGCAGGCTGGTAGAACTGCATTATATCCCGCTCTGGAAAAACACCACGCTTCGCGAGGTACTTCTGGATATCGCAAAGCGTTTAAAACCTGAAAAAGTCGCAGTGGTGATAACCGGGGAGCTTGCGGACTGTTTTCCAGACAAGGAAACCGGCATATCCTATATTATCGATGCTGCAAATGATGCCTTCACCGACGCTTATTTCCTCGACAGCAGCGGGGTTTTTACAAAAGAAAAAAAACGCGAGCTGGCAGCAGCAAACTGGATGGCATCAGCGCTCCTTGTGGGAAGGGAGCATAAGGATTGTATATTCGTGGATACAGGCTCGACCACTACGGATATAATCCCTATCAGAGAGGGCATACCCTGCGCCGGCAGGACGGACTTTGAACGATTGAAAGCAAGCGAGCTTGTTTATTCAGGGGTGCTTCGCACAAATGTCGCAGCTATTCTTGACACTCTTTTACTTGGCGGTGCTGCCTTGCGCATCTCATCCGAACTTTTTGCCATAACTGCTGATGCGTATACGGTGCTGGGAATGATCTCAGGCGAAGAATACACATGCGACACGCCCGATGGAGCCGGAAAAACAGTGGCAGACGCAAAAAGAAGGCTTGCGCGCGTGGTATGTGCAGACCTCTCCGAGATAGGAGATGAAGAACTGGTTTTGATTGCACAGCAGGTTATGGAAAAGCAGCTTCTGGATATCGCAGATGCACTGCGCGACGTAGCTGACCGGCACGGCACTGCAAGGATAGTGGCATGCGGTCTTGGTGAATTCCTTGCCAGGAGTGCGGCAGATGAGCTTGGATTCGATATCGTCCTGCTGTCAGAAAAATACGGGAAGGAAATATCAAAAGTATTTCCTGCGTACGCTGCGGCAAGGCTGTTGAGCGAAAGAGGATAGAGGCATCATCATCTCAGTCTCGGCAGGACTTTTCTTTTAATTCCAAGAGCGATATAAATTATCACGGCAATAAATACAGCTATCGGCAAAATGTATCCTATGAAAACTATTATTCCCTTCACGCTCTCAATAAATCCTGTTACAGCAGCCCTCAGCGCATCCGTTAAACCCCATCCTTCCCCTGTTATGGGTGCAGGCTCCATTGCATTGACCGCGATAGTTGACATTTCAATGCTCTGGTTGAGGTAGTTCATCCTCCCAGTGAGGCTTTCTATATCGCCGCGCACACGTTCAAGCTCACGTTCCACTTCAAGAACATCCTTAACCGTGGATGCATTTTTCAGAATTTCCTGAAACCTTGACTCCTGTTTTTTCAGGTTGTCAAGGCGAGCCCCCAAGTCTATGAACTCCTCCGTTACATCCTGACCTGAAATCTGCTTGGACTTGACTGTTCCGAGAGGTTCTATCTGTTCAATGGTTGAATAGAAACTTTTCTGTGGAACCCTAACGGTAACTTGGCCGTTGTTTCTCCCTCCTGCATCGTAGGTTGATGAGCTTGAGATAAAACCCTGGTTTGCCTGCACTATTTTGGTTATTTCTTTAAAAACCGAATCCACGCTTTTTACTTCAATAGTGAGGCTTGCTGTCGAGACTATCTTCCTGTCAAGAGTATCACCTTGGACAACGTTACCAGCTGTTCCCGTATCCTGAACAGATAAATCTGATTTTGAAGGAACAGGATAATTTCCAGGTTCCATACTTTTCTGGGAACCCACACATCCCGCCGTTATTACCAGCAGCAAAACCAAAGATATTGCTAATATATTTTTATTCATTGAGATCTAATATAAAACATAAGGCTATATAATAGTTGCCTTATCAATCGAATTTAACAAGCTTTCATTCTATCTGCAGCCCTATTTTATTGTTTAGTATTCTCAAAAACTCCTGCTTTGAATCCCTCGGAATGAAGGCTCCAGCTGCTATATCATGTCCACCTCCCGTGCCTCCTGCCGCTCTTGCAGCCTCACCTATCGCCATTCCGAGATTCAGCCCTTTCCTGATAAGCTCCTGGTTCCCCCGCGATGAGACCTTTATTCCACCTTCAGCATCAGCAAAAGCGATTATGGGAAGATTCCTGTTGTTAACAAATGACATGCTCATTCCTGCCACTATTCCAACAATGGTTTCCCTGATTTTATTCCCGGCATCGAAATACTGCAGGTTTTCCATCTTGATCAAGCCCTGCTCTTTTACAAGATTCAGCCCTTCAACAAGGTTCTTCCTGTGCTCGTTGAGAAGGGTGCACGCCTCATCATACTTCTTGTCCCGCTCGCCCATGCATACCGCAAGCCCGATATCGGCATGGTCGTAGCGGGCAGTGGAATTTAACAACGTGGAGTATTCTGAAGCGTCTCTTGTCTCTGTGCCCTCACGCTCGCGCAACAACGTATAAACTTCGCCTACCAGCCTTTCTATCCTATAACCCGGCATACCTCTGGAAAGACCGAACTGCATGAGAGCGGATACGATTTGCTGCTTTTCTTTTACTTCCAGATCTATCCACCGCCTCCATTTCTCACCATGCTGGCGTATGCCTATTCTTTTTAAAAATTCTATGCTCGCATCCTCGCTGCCTGTGATTCCCGGCAAATAAGGGTCTGCGGAATATTGGAGCAATTTGAAGATGGGGCGCGTCTGTTTTCCGAACAGCAGCAGGTCTTTCTCATAACGCAGTATGCCGCTGCTTGCGCCTCTTTCCAGTATCTGCCGGTTCATGCCGATCAACTGCCCGTGCTTTACATGCTGGAGATCGCCTACGGCGCCCACAACAGCAAGCGCTGCAAGGTCTCCATTCTCGCCCAGTTCTGATGCCACAAGATAAGTAACGCCGGAACCGCTTATCTCTATGGCACCGTTAATCCCGAAAAGATGAGGATTAATATGGTATTCGTAAACGCCCTGCGGCTGGTGGTGGTCTATAATGACTGCATTGAGCTTTAAAGAGCCTATCGCATCCAGCATGCCGCTCCCGATGTCAGTGAATATAATAAGTTCAGGATTCATGTCTGCTATCTCATTGAGCGAAGGTAAGTCCAGTTGTTTGACAAAGCGTGTTTTGTATTCGATGCCTCCCCTTTCAAGGGCTTTTCCCATAATGGCAGCCGAGGTAAGACCATCGGCGTCTATATGGGATACAACGAGAGCAGACGTATGTTTTTTAATGTACACGGCGCACTGCGCTGCCTTTTTCCCCATCGTCATAATCAACTTTCGTGGACTTGATTACTTAAATATCCTTTGATAGCGGGGTGAAAGTATCGTTATGACAATTGTTTTATAGATTGCATTATATCAAAGAAATCTATGAGTCATGACTACAGGGCACTCGGATTTAAAGCCGGGCTTGAGATTCACCAGCAGCTTGATACAAGAGAAAAGCTCTTCTGCGGCTGCCCGACAATTCTTCGTGACACAAAGGATTCAAATTTTGAATTCACAAGGTACTTAAGACCCACACAGAGCGAGATGGGCTTGGTGGATAAGGCTGCGCTTGAGGAAGTGAAACTCACCAGAAAATTCATCTACAAAGCCTACGACACCACCTGCCTCGTGGAGAATGATGAAGAGCCGCCCCGCGAATTGAACCAGGAAGCCCTGGAGTATGCGCTCATGATTGCGCGCATGCTGAACATGAACATCGTGGACGAGCTCTATACGATGAGGAAAATTGTGATAGACGGCTCCAACACATCGGGTTTCCAGAGAACAGGGCTTGTGGCTACCGACGGCTTCCTTGATTCAAAAGTAGGCAGGGTGGGTATCGGTGTGCTCTGCCTTGAGGAAGAGGCGGCGCAGAAAATTGAGGACAGGGGAGATTCAGTGATATATTCGCTTGACCGCCTTGGCATCCCGTTAGTCGAGATTGGCACTGCACCTGATATTGTTTCTCCCCAGCATGCAAGAGAGGTGGCAGAGCAGCTCGGGATGATACTTCGCTCCACAGGCAGGGTGAAACGAGGTCTTGGCACCATAAGACAGGATATAAACATCTCAATCGCAGATGGGGCAAGGGTGGAGATAAAGGGAGTACAGGAGCTTTCGCTTATAGAAACCATTGTGGAGCGAGAGGTAACGAGGCAGGTAAATCTGTTGGAAATAAAAAGGGAACTTGACAAAACAAAGGCAAACGTATCCGATAAAATAGTTGATGTCACACATGTTTTTGCAAACACTACCTCTAATGTAATACAAAAGGCATTGAAAGGCGGTGTGGTATATGCGGTGAATCTGCCGGGATTTGCGGGATTCGTGGGCAAGGAAATACAGCCCGGACGGCGTCTTGGGACGGAATTCTCCGACCGCGCCAAGAAATCAGGCGTTGGAGGGATATTCCATACAGATGAACTGCCCAATTACGGCATTATGCAGAACGAGGTCGATGCGCTCAGAAAAGCTGTGGGCGCGCAGGATATAGACTGCGTGGTCATGGTGGCTGATGCTAAAGAAAAGGGGCAGGGTGCCCTTGAAGCCGTGATTCTCCGTGCGCGTGAGGCATTGGTGTGTGTTCCCGAAGAAACAAGGCGGGTGCTCCCTGACGGGAACTCGGCTTATATGAGACCGCTTCCCGGCGCTGCGCGCATGTATCCTGAGACCGATGTTCCACCTGTTGTGATAACTGAGGAAAGATTGCAAAGCATAACATTGCCTGAACTCATAGAGGAGCGAAAAGCTAGGTACATGCAGCAGTTTTCCCTGAACGAAGAACTTGCGAGTCAGATTTCCCGCTCTGGGAATTTCGTTCTTTTTGAGAAAATAATGCAGCAGGTACCGAAAGCCAGTGCAACCTCGGTGGTGCGTACCCTTGAGACTATTTTATATGAGCTTGAAAAAGAAGATGTGCCTGTAAAGACCCCGTATTTAAATACTGGGACTATTACAGAAGAGCACTTAATTTCACTTTTCAAACTGCAGTCAGAAGGAAAGATGCCAAACGAGGCAATCGGTGGAGTTTTGAAAATAATTGCGAAAAAACCTGAAATTAGAGTGGATGAGGCTGCTCGCTCCCTTGGCATCGGGGTAGAAACCGGGGAGCTGGAGGCTGCTATCGATAAACTCATCGAATCCAGAATGGATTTTATTAATGCAAAAGGTATGGATTCAGTGGGACCGTTGATGGGCGTGGTTATGAAGGAGTTCAGGGGAAAGGTGAGCGGTCAGGAGATCAGCAGGTTATTAAAGGAAAAAATCTCAAAAAAATTGGGTGCATAATTTTAAATAAGATGGGGATAGTTAATTAAATGGGGTGAGTTTAAATGGATAAAGTAGTGCATTTTCACATACCTGTGGATGACATGACCCGTGCAAAGAAATTCTACAAGAATATCTTCGGCTGGGAAATAAACGAGACAGAATGGGGAATGGATTTCCAGCTTGCGACAACGACACCGACTGATGAAGAGGGCATGCCAAAGGAGCCGGGAGGTATTAACGGCGCCCTGTATAAAAGAGAGAGCCCCGAGCAAGCCCCGTCGGTAGTGATAAACGTGCCTTCGATAGACGATTATCTAAAAAAGATTGAAAAGGCAGGCGGTAAAGTTATCGTGCAAAAAATGCCTGTGGGAGACTTCGGGCTTTACGCGCAGATTGAGGATACCGAGGGGAATGTGATTGGATTGTGGGAGGATGTGAAGTAAGAAGGGGCGCAAATGATAATATGCGTGTAAAGGTAAATTTCATGGCTTAGCGATAACTTTTTGGAAAAGCGGTTTTAGCTCTGGTATGTCCTCTTTCAATACCAGCCATACTTTTTCAAGACTCACCCTGAAATACATATGAATTACCTTATCCCTCATTCCTGCGATGTCTTTCCACGGAATTTCAGAGTACTTTTTACGAACACCCTCAGGCACATGTTTGGCAGCCTCGCCCATGATCTCAATGCACCGTGTTACTGCGTAGTTTGTCTTTTTATCACTGATAAATTCCTCATAATCCATGCCCTTCACAAAATCTTCGGCAAGCTCCATATTTTCGAGGATATCCGTGATGTATATCGACACATCGCGCTTCATACGTAGATTACTTCCCCCAATATTCTCTCTTTTAATTCATGCCTAATGTCTTCTTTCGGGACTACATCCACCTTTATTCCTATGCTGTCAGCAAGGAAGTTCTCAAGGTTTACCAATTTCAGGAGGCTTATCGGCTTTTCAAATTCTACCAAAATATCGACATCGCTCTTTTTCTTTTGCTTGCCATGAACATAAGAGCCGAAGATGCCGATTTTGCTTACGCTGTATCTTTCTCTTATTGCTGGTTTTTGCTTTTTTAAGAGTTCTTTTATTTCTTCAAGGGATTTCATTTTACCTCTAAATCAGGGTACTTTTTTGTATATTCTTTCAATATTCCACGTAAATCCTCTTTTGATATTCCATTTTTAGCTAAAAAGAAAAGTGCTATACTTTTATCCGAAATGTAAATTGACGAATTTGTTATATTTGTTTCTAATTTTCTTTTTACTTGGCTAAAAGGTCGATGTTTTGAATGTTGGTATATCATCAACAACGAGTCATCATCCATTTGATCGTAAAGATAACTTACTTCCCAATATAAAATATGTTTCTCACTAGGGGATTTAGACTGTAAACCAGTGTCAGGATCAACGAAAACAAGGGACTTAGACAATAGGTCGTGAGGTATATTTTTAAAATATTGAACTCTGGCATCATCTGTGAAAGTTTCATTTTCTTTATAGAATTTAACATCATTGCCTAATTTTTTAAAATATTCCTTTATTCTATCGAAATTTCTTTCAATAATCGGTTCAAATTCATATTTTTTTAAAACAGCAACAAACTCCGTATTTAAATTACCTATCGCCTTTTCGAGATTCCTTTGGTTTCCATGAGTTTCATATTCAGAATCGTATCTGGTTAACATTGGTATGTAGGTAAAGCGCTCAATTGTATTTATTCCCTGAATAATTTCTTTAATCAAATCAAATTTAAATAAATCTCTTTCATCACCAAGATATTGTTTTTTCATTTCGCTCCAGTATAACTTGAATTTCTCATCCCCGCCCCTATCTCAACCGCCCTTCCCGCAACCTCCTTTGCATCCTTCCCAAGAAGCCTTATCATTGCCTCCTTGCCAACATCTCCTTTGTCACAAATCGCATCAGGAACCCTTCCCACGCTATTAATGGCTTCGCTCACACCCCATTCCATCGTAGAAACACCCTCAGGCTCATCCTCTCTTGAGAACGTTGCGATGCGCAGCCCAAGCTCGTTACAGGCAGAAAGCGCCTCTTTTGAATATCGTAAATTCAATGAAGCTTTCATCGAACCATCTGCCTGCATCGCAGTCAGCACTATCCTTGCAACATGGCTGCTTGCGCCGAAAGCCACGCATCCAACAGCATGGGGTTTGCCCTTCAATCGTACAATCCTTCCCGAAACAGCAGCCACGTCCGAGATCGAAGAGGCGTTTGTGATTCCCATTGCAATATTGCAGCCGACTTCAGGGATAAGCTCTACTGCCATGTTTTTTTCAATAATCTCCACAGCATCCACCACGTTTTGTAATACATGGTATCTTTCAGCCTCTGCCAGCACATGCGCAACCTGATTCACAGGCGCAGCGCCGCCCCCGATTTTCACGCCTGCAAGTATCGCCATTTCCACGAATTTCTTGGCAAGCTGCGCTGCCTCAACAAGGGGCGTTCCTTTCGCTATTTCTGCAGCGAGCGCTGCTGAGTGGGTGCATCCCGAGCCGTGGGTTCCTCCTTTTACCAGGTCTCCCACGATATACGTGAATTTACCATTTGTGTAGAGTATATCGGTTCCCTCAAGATGCCCTCCGGTCACAATCACCGCTTTTGCTCCCAGGTCATGGATTTTTTTGGCGGCTTTTTCAGCCTCCTTCATATTCCTGATTTTAAAACCTGATAGTCTTTCTGCCTCGGATACATTCGGCGTTACCACCGCCGCAAGTGGCAGGAGTTCTTCGATCAGAACCCCCACTGCCTCCTCCTTCAGCAATTTCCCTCCAGCTTCCGCCGCCATTACAGGGTCGATAACAAGCCTCAGTTTTTGCCTTTTTATCAGCGTTGCAACAGCACTCACAATATCAGGCGATGAAAGCATTCCTGTCTTGACGCAATCGAGCTTTATATCGCTGGCAACGGTATCGAACTGCTCTTTTATGAACGCTGTTGGGATGTCAAAGGAATTTAGCACCCCTTTTGTGTTCTGTGCCGTGAGAGAGGTGATCACACAGGTTCCGTGAACCCCGAGTGCGGAAAACGTCTTTAAATCCGCTGCTATACCCGCGCCCCCGCCTGAATCAACGCCTGCTATTGTCATCGCGGTTTTCATGCTGCAAAGAATGGCCTGCATACATTATAATAGTTCCAGTTGGAATTAAGCGATTTTATATATTTATGAAACAACACATCCTGGCATGGAACAGGGAATCCAAAAGCTGGAAAGGAGGGCACTATTCCCTTGAACTTCTGGCTCCTTACCTGACAAAAGGACGCTTGCTGGATGCAGGCTGCGGAAGTGGAAAATATGCGCTTCCCCTGCGGATGCGCGGGTTTGATGTGGTTGCTGTGGATGTATCACTTGGTGCCCTGAAAATTGCTGGGGAGCGCAGCGCAAGCCGGAAAATGGACATTGTGCTTCTGGCTGCAAATGTGTATCAGATGCCTTTTTCAGACTGCTCTTTTGATGTAATATGGTGCTACGGCGTGCTCCAGCATCTTCTGTTGAAAGAAAGGGAGCTTGCAGTTCGTGAGTTTTGGCGGATACTGCGGCAGGGTGGGCTGCTGTTCCTTGAGGTCTTCGGGGAGGAGGATATGAGATACGGAGGTCGCGAGGTCGAGCCCGATACCTTTTCCAGAAAGAACGGTATCGTATACCATTATTTTAACAAGAGCGAATTGGAGGAACTGTTAAGAGATTTTTCATGCAACATTGTTGAATCCCGCAGGAAAAAGCGGTTTGATGGGGTTTATTATAAACGGCACATGATTTCTGCGGTTGCGAAAAAGGAATAAACTTCCTGGCTTCCCTGCAATATTGGCTAATAGCCTATAAATTGACCTTTCCTTTTAATCTGTCTCCCCATCAATAGCCCGGCAATTACCCCGCTTAAGTGTGCGCTGTGTGCAATCGCATCCCCGGAGCCGAAAAAAAAGAGGTCGAGCAGGGCGAACATTATTAATGCATAGGTAATCTTCATGGGTATAAAGTAAATATAAACCTGAATATGCGGAGCGAGAACCGCAAGGCAGGCAAATATCCCCATTAACGCCCCGCTGGCACCCACAGCAGGACCATTCGATTGGAGGATTAAGCCTGTCCACAGCGAATATCCAATTCCTGCAACTATACCTGAAAGGAAAAATACAGCCAGGAACCTTCTCCCGCCTATCCTGCGCTCAAGCTCGGGTCCAAAAAAGAATAAAAACATCATATTGAACAGAAGATGGAACGGACCGTCATGCAGGAACATGTGCGTCACAAGAATCCATGGACGAGAGGGTACATCCAGAGGAGAAAGAGCAAGATATGAAAAATATCCCGGTATGATATACTGCAAAAAGAACGATGCGATAATTACAGTCAGTATCGTCAGCGAGTAATTGCTTTTTATTACCGATATGGCATTTGCTAAGGGAGCAAAAGCAGGCGTTTTATGCCTCTTCGCAACTAAATCAGGCTCGTATTCATACAGCTTTCCGCTGTCACGAACGCGCTCTTTGTATGTTGCAAGCCCGGAACAATTATGTGATTCGGGCAGGCGGTGGTTATAACAATATGAATTGCCGCAAAACTTGCAAGTAAACGGCAGAGGGTCCCTGAAACCGCAGTAATAGCATTCCTTCGACATTGTTATCCGCCCATTAGTTTAATGTCCTTTTGTCTTACGGTTTAATAAATTGTTTGGAGATGGTCTTTTTTTCAAATCTGCCCTGAAAGAATACATAAACTTCTATCTCTCTGCCGTTCTCATACTCCCTCATCATCCTGTCATACATCTGCCTGCTGTGTTTGAGAGCATGTTTTTTGAAATGTTCCTTAATCGCATTCAAGAACCTGAGCTTCTGCCCAAGGAAACCTGATTCGTATGTTTTTACCTGCCTTACTATTTCCTTGCACGTTTCATCGTCTATATCGCTGTGGTACAATCCATGCTCATTCAAACCGCCTATCTGCCTGAATTCGACATTACCATCTTCATCAGGTTCCCTGTGAAGCATATAGGGGAATATTTTACAAATATCAGGACGAATCTCGTAATGCTCGCATCTGCCCCCTGTATAGAATATACAATCACCGTTTGGTTTACTTTTCAGGGCGTAACCCAGTACATAGAATCTGCCAAGGTTATCGCAAAAATCAAAATACGGCGCAGGGCGCAGGAAATCATAGCCAAGAACATTAATTATTCGTGCGGCATCGTTATCCAGAAGAAATACATGGTCGTTGAATTCGCTTGTGCAGCATTTGCCGCAGCAATCACATTCAAATCCCACTTCGCGAATTATCGCTGTGAATTTTTCATCGGGAAAGGATACTATGCGCTGAATCTCTTCTTCGATATCGTCCGTTCTTATCATATCCCGGGTCAAATTGATTCAGAGAATAAAGCATTATCTTCTATTTAATGTATGGTTCCTGCCAATGGATTACGCCAGTTCTTCAAGACAACATATAAAATAATGATAAAAAAATGATAAATTATATAAGGCATCAGGTCAAAAAGTAATACGGAATAAAACTGGAAAAACGGGAATTAGTCCTCGTATAAATACGGTCTTATTAAGGGATAGGAAAAATGCTGCCTGCAAACGATGAAATGTACTCCATATTGAAAAATAAATACGTATTGATTTTAGTGATCGCATTCTCTATATCAATTACGACCGTTTCTGCCCAGGAAGATTCCTCATGTTATCACTGCCATACGCAAGTGGTCACTGAATTCAGGAATAATATCCATTACCAGAATGGTTTTACATGCACAGATTGCCATGGTGGAAACCCCCAGACAAATGCTACTGTGATTTCTAATGCCGTGATGTCGGGAGATTTCACCGGCAAACCCACACGAAACAATATAACAAACATCTGCTCCAAATGCCATCCCCAGGAAGCAAAAGACTATAAAATGAGCATCCACTGGGAACAGATCGCAAAAGGTCATACCGATGCTGCAACCTGCACGGATTGTCACGGCGTCCATGAAATCCGGGCGATATCAGACCCAAACTCTTCTACAAATCACCAGAACAGTCCTGCAACCTGTGCAAAATGCCACTCGAACAAGGAATTAATGAGTGCATGGTACTATGGGATTAAAACAGACAGATTTGATACCTATAAGGAATCCTTCCACTGGAAAGCCCTGAGCAACGGCTACACAGTGGTTGCCACTTGCGCGGACTGCCATGGAAACCACAATATAAAATCCCATACAGATCCCACTTCAAGCACTTACCCTGACAACCTCCCCAAGACGTGCGGCAAGGCAAACTGTCATCCCGGAGCCGAGCTCGACGCCAAGGTTGCCGCAGGATTTGTACATGACAAGGAGTCAATTCATACAGGAGAGCTGGTTTTTAATAAGACAGGTATAGATCCAAAGATGCAACCCTATTTCTTCGGTCCATTCGATCTGGCTTACTGGATAGTGTTATTTTTCAAAATATTGACAACCGGGGTTATAGGTGTCTTTGCCGGTATAGTGATTCTGGATTTCCTTTCAAGGTTCAGGATTCAAAGGAGATGGTAGAACACGTCCAGGCAAAGATTAATTGAAGTTTCTGATTCTGAAGTAAAAGGAGACGGTAGTATGGGTGAAGTTTTTTTTAAAAGGTTTACATTCAATCAACTTGTACAGCACTGGGCAATGATCGGGGCTTTCATGGCTTTAGTAGTCAGCGGAATGCCTCTTAAATTCCCGGATTCCTGGTGGTCTCCTGTAATTATCAATCTCCTGGGCGGGTTTGAAATGCGGACGCAGATACATCATGCAGCAGGCATTGGAATGGTCATTCTCGGGATTTATCATGTTACATACCATATCTTCATTGATAAGGAATCACTGTTTGAAAGAAAAATAATGCCGACTTTAAAGGATGCGATGGATTTCTGGCAAACGATTCTCTCTTACGTTGGAAAAGCAGAGCAGCCCAAATACGGCAGGTATAGCTGGAAAGAAAAATTCGACTACTGGGGCGCATTCTGGGGAATGGTGATGATGTGCGTTACTGGACTCATGATGATGTTTCCTTTCGTGGCAATGAAATACATACCCTATGCATACGTGCATCTTTCAACCATTATTCATACGGACGAGGCATTACTTGCAACCCTGTTTATTTTTATAGTTCACTGGTGGAATGTTCATTACAGCCCCGAGGTATTCCCGATGTCAAAAGCCTGGATCACAGGCAACCTCTCGGAGGAACAGATGAAACACGAACATCCCCTCGAATATGACGAAGCTATGCGGCAGATGAATGAAAAAAGCTGAACAGATTATCTCCTTTCATACCTAGCTTTCATTTTTTTTACTTTTTGTAATTTTGACAATTGAGCTTTTAAAGCTAAAAATTCCATGCATTTGCTTTTGGATTTACTTAAGAAATGTGTCGTTTTTGAGGAACTTCTATGATGAAAAGAAGGTAGTTTATGGTTTAACTGGCAAAGTCAGGTTCATAGTGCTTGCTTTTCCCGTGGCATGGCAATCGGCGCAGAACTTTGGCTGATGGCAGTCACTGCATACCATGCCTATTAAAACCTGAGTCTTATGCGTCACAAGCCAGTCTTTGGGATGTTCATTAGCATGGCAGTTGGCGCAGAGATTATTCTTTATTGTTGGAGCATGTTTGACATCGGAATGACAGTTATAGCAGGCGATCTTATTGTTCGTGACATGGGTCGTATGCACAAAATTGAAGTCGCTGTATTTTGCGACCCTTCCCGGGATATTATGACATGAAAAGCATTTCTCCTTCGGAACAATATCGTTTGCACCTGTTGATGTATTGGTGTGGCAGGTCAGGCACTCGTAACCCCGGCTCAGGTGACTTGTATGGTTAAAATTTGTATAATTGCTTTGTACCATTTCTTTTGGAGGGCCATGACATGAGGGACAACCCGAAATAGAATTATTGCCGGGTACATTTCTAAAGTGACAGGTAAAGCAAGTTGATGTTGTCACCACGATATGCCCGACAGCATTCTGAGCAATATTCGGATGGCACTGGTTGCACGTTGGGTCTGTGACTGACTGGTGCTCTTTCATACCTATCACAATCATGGAGTGGCAGCTTGTGCATGTCAATGAAATGTTCCTTTTTGGTTCAAGCAAGTGATTACTGTGGCTGAAATTGATTCCATTGAAATCAATATTGGAAGAAAAGATGCGCTTTTCATGGCAGACGAGACAATTTTTATCCATGACTTTTGCAAATAATTGCCCGGAATATTCTTCAGAGCTGGTCTCATAGCTGTAGAATTGCATAAGCCCGTTAATCTTGCCTTTTATATGTCCTATCAATCCTGGTTCGTAATGGCATTCCACGCATCGAACATCACTATGCGAAGACGTTCGCCATGAGTCGTAATAAGGTCTCATGATATGGCAATTCTTTCCGCAAAAAGCCGGATTTTCAGTGATTTCAAGCACTTTTTCAGAAATGACCACACCTGCCAGAAGTAGAACAACCAATGAAATTATAATCGGGAGCCTGTGTGCCGAAATCCAGTTCTTAACAATTGCTATAATTGATATGTTATCCATCGCGCGACTCACCGTTTTCTTATTAAGTACAATAGTGCGAAAATTCCCAACACGAACGCTATTCCTACGCCGGGAACGCGCGGCACGGTAGGTTCAACTCCGGATGCCGTATATTCTGCTTTTTTGGCATAGTCTATTCCGCTCTGGATTTGCGTGTTAAAGTCCCTTAGATTAAATCCATGCCATAGAGATGGGGCATTATTCATAACTGCCACAGCTTCATCTATATCCATCTGGGCCGTGGAGACATCCATGCCCTTTGCTTTTGCTTCAGCAACAGTATTTTTTGCCTTTAAAATTTCATCCTGCAATTCGCTCTGCTTTTCAAGTGCCTGCTTTGCGTCATTCGGGACGCCCGGGGGTGCAATATTGTCCTTCGGATTGTGGCAAACACTGCACACATTGGTAAGCTCAGATGCTTTGAGTACCTTGAAAGTGTGCGGCTGGTGGCAGGTAATGCACGAAGGGGCGCGGGATTCAGCTCGCAGTCTCTGATAATGCATGGTATTCCTGAAATTATCAAGAACATCAGCATGGCATTTTCCGCAGGTATCGGGTATGTTTTTAAAATAAATGGTACTGTTAGGATCGCTTACGTTCTTCATTGAAGCATGAGCATCTGCTTCTGTTTTTGCATTTGGGTTCCCACCATGGCATGCATCGCAGGTGACATAATATTCTGAATGAAGAGAATCAGACCACTGCTGGAAATTGTCGGTTGCTCTTTTTCTTATTACATCTTCATGGCATTCAAGCGAGCAGGATATGTTTCTTTCAATATGGTTCAGCCTTATTTCATTAAATCGGCTCTGCTCATCCGTAAAAGGGGATAATGTCCTGTGGCAGTCTACGCATGAATTGTTAAGAACGTCTAAATGCGATGCTCCGGCGGGTGCGATAAACGCAATAAAATATACAAATAATATATATATAGATAAAATTTTTAATTCATGTATGTGGAGCATTTTTGTAGTTTTTGAAAACATTTTTCGTTTTCACCGTTATTGTAGTTCAAATCATCCTATCTTAAGCCCGGAACTCACTATCCTTTTTTTGTTCCGCTTCGTAACAATGTGATGATTTGATACAATAAATAGCTTACGATTGATTTTGTCGGATTTCACTCAATATTTTCTTCCATGTCCTGCCAGGGCGGGAGGATATACGTCACAACCCTCAGAATAATAAATGGAATAATCATTATTACAATCGCAGGCAGGAGTCCTTCCTGACCAAATAAAACCGGGACGTATGTAAGGGTGCCGCTTAAGCTCTTGGATATCTCCTGTCCTCCGATGACCACGTTCCACCGCATAGCAAATACACCTATCAGAACAAAAATGGAAGAAATGGATATCATCAGCATTTTCAGGGTTTCCCTTTTCTTCATAATACCTACCATCAGGAGAAGTATGAATGGAATGATGATGCCAAGCGTCAGTTGAACTCCATAGAAAGTTAAAGCTATTTTCTCTGAAAGCAGCCTGTTTATTATCTCGAGCTGCTCAAGCGATTCGTATTTCATGCTTATAAGCTCAAGCATTTCCAGTGCCACGTCTAAAATCAGGAAAATCCATAGATAATGCGCCAGAGAATGAAGACAGTTATGGTCGATAGCATGTTTTCGAACCTTCATGGCAATAATATAGAGTAAAATCAAAAGCGCGATGCCGGATACAATTGCAGACATCAGGAATATGATGGGCATAAGAGGAGTTGACCACCAGGGATTTGCTTTAATCCCGCCGAAAATGAAGCCCACATAGCCGTGCAGGAAAGCCGCTGACGGAATACCTATGATGGCAAGTTTCTTTGCGAGTTTCTCATCATCGTGCAGCGCTTTTTCAGAAATGTCGTATGAAAAAAGTGCCAGCACTGAATATAATAATTCCTTCCATCCTCTTGAATTCAAAGCCATTTTGACAATATCTTCTCTGAAAGAAAGCCATATCTCAAGCACCACAACAACCAGATAAAATGAATAAATATAGCCAAAACCTGACATCGCAGACGTAACATGCGGCGTGAACATGATTTCAATACCACGCTCCGGATGCCCAAGATGCGTAAGCAGCGGCATAGTCGCAACGAACAGGAAGGAGAGAGCAGTGAGAAGGGCAAATCGTGCCACAGGTTTAACTTCTTTTTTACCAAAAACATGATACAAGGATGATGCTATGAATGCTCCGGCGACAAGACCCGTTATATACGGATACAATACAATCAGTACGCTCCATTGTATTTCTGCTTCATTTGGGTATATATATCCTGAGATTAAATCCATCATTTCACTTCCCTGTCCAATCCAACATAATAGACCTTGGGTTTCGTTCCCAGGTCGGGCTTAAGAACATTGATCCGCTCTTTATCCAGTATTTTATTGACGGCGCTCTCCGGATCCTTCAGGTCTCCAAAAACCCGTGCCCCGACCGGGCATGCCTGGACGCATGCAGGTAAAAGACCCCTGGTAATCCTGTGATAGCACCACGTGCATTTATCAGCAGTCCTCCTTTCTGTGTTAAAGTATCTCGCACCATAAGGGCAGCCCTGAATGCAATACCGGCATCCTATGCAGTAATCATAATCCACCAGAACAACCCCGTCCTTTGTCTCATACGTAGCCCCGACAGGACAAACCTGGACACAGGGAGGGTTTTCGCAGTGATTGCATATCTTGGGGACATAGAAAGCCTTTTTGATCTCCTCGGCAGGAATGTCATCTGTGAACCCATCGATGCTCCCGTTAGGCGAATCTATTTTCACTTCGCCATCTTTCAGTATCCTGTATCTTTCAACCCAGGTTCTAAAAACAGGTTCATCGAAAGGAACATGGTTTTCAAGCTTGCACGCGTTTGCGCATCTCCCGCATCCAATGCATTTTCTTGTATCGACGACATAGCCCCAATAATGTTCATTCCAATCGTATCCTTTCGGGTTTTCGGCACCACTGCCGTTTCTAACGATGGATTCGATAATAGCAGTACCTGCCGCCCCGGCGATAATAACCCTGCATCCCAGTTTAGTGAATTCTCGCCTTGATATGTCCATTTTCCTCCAATTAAACAAACCCTGGCTTATGAGGGTTATGGCAATATGTGCATTGTAGATTCTCACCATGGATATCAGGGTCGATCTGCAGGAAATCCGGAGGTCTGGCTGCCCGCTTGAAGTGGCACAGACCGCAATAGTCCCTTGAATCATTTGCAGGAGACGGCATTATCCTTATGTTACTGACATGCTGTTCTGCAGGACCATGACAGGTCTCACAATTTATGGTTTTGTGAGAGCCATTTATCCATACAGAATAAATGGTCTGGTGACAGTTCTCTGCCCCGCAACTCACCGAACCCGCATGCTCTACTGGAAAATTCCTGATTTCAAGAACCGAGTCACCCCTATACCATCCGTACTGCCCGAAAGAGTCAGGGACGATCATGGATCTTACTAAGATAAAAGCAATTATCCCGAGCGCTAATAAGGTAAATGCTCTTTTCAGATGTTGATGCATTATCATCTCACCCGTATAACAATAGAGGTTCTCTGCTGTTCAGAAATCGTTTTTGTCATCCTTCGGTCTCTATTTCCTTCTTATCAGATACGATACGGCAAGTAGTGCGATCAATCCTGCCAGGCTGATAAATCCTGGTGTTTTGGGAACCTGCGTTATAGTCGGAGTGGGTGATGGTTTTACGAGCTCCTCAGCTTTCATTACTTCCGTGCTGGCTGCATCTATTTCATTCTCGAAATGCGTGAGGTTGAATTCATGCCACATAGGCGCCAGATTATCCAGCGTATTTAATGCATTATCTGTGTACGCTTGCGCCTGGCTTACATCAGTTCCATTTTCTTTTGCCCAGAAAATATCCTGCCTTGCCGTTTCAATATTGAATTTCAATTTATTTACCTTTCCAAGCAAATCCTCTGCCCTGAGCGGGATGTCGTATGGTGCTATCTTTTTATACACCGAATGACAGGTTCCGCAGGTAGTCCTGAAATCTTCAGGATTCAGGACCGTAAATGTATGAGGGACATGGCACGTCGTGCATGTCGGAGCGAGTTGCAATGCCTCAAGCTTCCTGTAATGTGTGCTGTTTTCAAAATTAGTCAGCTCTTTGGAATGACATTTTCCGCAGGTATTTGGAACATTGGTGTAATAGACAGGGCTTTCAGGGTCTGTGATGTTCTTAATGTTTGCATGTGCTTTCTCTTTGGTGGCTTGCGTTGGATCTCCCCCATGGCAGGCATCGCAAGCAACTCCTTTCAGGGCATGAACAGATTCAGACCACTGCTGATAATTTGTAGTGGTGAGGTTTCTTATTCTATCTTCGTGGCATGCAAGAGAACATGTGACCTGTCTTTCAAGATGCTCGATTCTGATCTGGTTGAACCGCTTTTGCTCTTCGGTAAAAGGGGTTACTGTTTTATGGCAATCGATACATGAATTTTCTGAAGCAGTCGCTGCTGGGATTAAAATTAGAATAAATCCTGGTAATGTTAACAATAGTATCAAATTAAGTAATTTAACTCGCATATCATCAAACCTTCCGTTTTTGGCAAGTACGTTTTGCCTTTTTTCGCTTTAAATCTATCCGTTTTTAGCTCTCAACTAACATATTATTTTATATTTAAGCTTTTGGTTTTTATCTTATTGCGTGCAGTTCTTAGCGTTTTGATGCGTAAGAATAATCTATATGCCAGCGTATTTCAGTGCATGGAGCTGTCTCGTATACTAAAAAAATTAAAAAATAATGAGATGAGCCTTGAAGATGCGGAAAGACAGCTTCGGATAACCAACTATGAGTTGTTATCAGATATCGCAAGAGTTGACACCCATCGCGCAAAGAGGGTGGGCATCCCCGAAGCTATTATAGCCGATTGCAAGACATGCGATGAAGTAGTCTCTATAGCACGTATTCATCTGAAGAATGAAGGGAGAGCTATTATAACCCGGGCAAGTGAAGAGAATTACACAGCGCTGAAATCACTGACCGAAGAGATGGGGTCGAATATCAGATGGTTTGGGCGTGCAAGAATTGTTGTTATCGGCGATTCTGTTGCAAGAACAGGCGGCAGGGTTGGCGTTATTTCTGCCGGTACCGCTGATATCCCGGTTGCGGAGGAGGCAAAGCTGATAGCAGCGGAGATGGGCTGTTCCGTTACCGCCATATACGATGTGGGCGTGGCAGGAATTCACAGGCTATTTCCTGAATTAACAAGGCTTGTTGAGGCAGGTGTGGATTCGATTGTGGTAGCGGCAGGACGTGAAGGCACGCTTCCTGCAATAGTGGCGGGACTGGTTGATGTACCTGTAATCGGGGTTCCTGTTTCAACAGGATATGGTGCGGGAGGCAAAGGCGAAGCCGCGCTTCTATCCATGCTCCAGTCCTGTTCTGTTCTTGCCGTGGTAAATATAGATGCGGGTTTTGTAGCAGGAGCTTATGCAGCGCGGATAGCCAATCTCGTTGCAAAAAACAGGATTGAAAAAGTATGAGACATACATTAACTTGTTTCAAATATCGCTTAAAAAGCGAAGATTATTTATATGGTGAAATTGTAGATGTCTCTTGAGTGTTTGGATTAATTTCTATACAATGTGAAAAAGTCATAGTAAATACAATCTAAAATAAAGAGGTAAAATAATATGAGGATTCGAGTAGTAAGCTCTAAAGAGGAAATCAATTCCCTTGGAACAGGCGAAAAGATAATTCATCTTGCCTTCAGACCATCAAACAAAGACATCTTCACACTGGTGCAGACATGCCCCAATGTGAAAGCCATACATATACCAAGTTCGTATATCAAGACGATATCGGATTCAACACGAATGTTTCTTGATATGCAGGGCATAGCATTACTGGAAGGGGATGTGTGGGGGCATAGAAAAGACATTAATGAATATTCCGAGGTAAAACCTGCCGTGTTCGACAGGATGGATGAACTCAAAAGAGAAGGCTTATCCGAGTCTGCGGTTCTGGATAGACTGGGAAGGGAGACGCGCCTCAGTAAGGATTTATTAAAATTCCTGTTAAAGGAAAAGTCAAAGAAGAAATAAATTTTTTATTTTTATTTTTCGGATTTTACAGTTGGCATTTTTTTCTTTATTTCATCCAGCAATTGCTCGTCGCTTTTTCCTTCAGTAGTTATACCAAGGTCGGAAGCCATCTGTTTTATCTTCGAGGTTTTTTCATCCTGAGATTTACCTTCCCTGACCGATTTCTCAAAATCCTTCAATTCGAGTTCGGTCTCACGCTGTGCTTTCTTAAACTCGCCAGTGGCTTTGCCGAGTGAACGTGCAAGCTCTGGAATCTTACTTGAGCCGAATAAAATTATGGCTACTATTATCACTAGTAATATTGTCTCACTATCAAGCATGAGTGTATTATTTATTCTTTGGAACTTAAATCTTTGCACTGGAAAGCATGCTACCCTGCCGCTTTCACAGGTGAACTCTCATTCGATTTTATCTTGGAGCGTATTTCTTCAACAAGCTGTTCAGATGTCTTGTTTCTTACATCTATGCCCATTTCTATCGCTAAATTATGGATTTTTATGTCTCTGTCATCCAGTGGTTTATCCAATCGTTTTAGCTCATATTCGTATTCCACCTGTGCTTTCTTGAATTCCCCTACAGCCTTACCCAGGGAACGAGCCATTTCTGGAAGTTTGTTGGGACCGAATAAGAACAGGGCTACAATCAAAATCAAGAGTAATTGCATAGGACTATCGAACATGAATAGGTTGTTTACCGCATCGATACTTAAATCTTTTCCCTCACTCCCTGGACATAAGGAATATCTCCTCGGAATCGCTGTTATAGCCTATCAATCCAGCGTGTCTTGTCCAATTAATAATTATCTTTAAATAACTCCCAATATCGGCAGTGGAAATACTTTTCTGAATAATTTTTAGGGCATCTTCTTTACTCATTTTGCGCTCATTCGATTCCAGGAGTTTATTCTTGAGCTCTTTTATTATCTCCACGCCTGCAACTTTCTCCCTTATGATTTTTTTTCTTTCCCGTATACCTGTGTCAAGAAGTTTCTGGGCATCTCCGGTGAGTTCGATATTGCCGTTTGTAACTGTAACAAACCCGAGCAATTCAGCACCATCGATAGAAGGGAGTATCTCATCAAGTTCAAGATCAAAATCGGCAGCAAGACGTGCGGCATCCTCTACCCCTCCTGCATCATTGACTGCTTCAAGCAGTCCTGTAATTTCGCTGATTGTTGCCTTCGGGAAAATCATAGATTATACTATTAGTGAATACACCTTATCAACCCATCGATAGAACTCCGGGTCTTTCCTGTTGCGGGGTCTTGCTAATTCGATTCTCAAGTCAGCCACAACTTTTCCCGGGCGCGCTGAAAGGATGATTATGCGATTAGCCATGTACACCGCTTCCTCCACATTATGAGTAACCATGATTACCGCATCAGGCGGCATGCTGGCTTCAGCCCACAGCATCAGCAGTTCGTCTTTTAAGTTCTGGGAGGTGAGAGCATCAAGCGATGAGAATGGTTCATCCATGCATAATAATACAGGCTCAACTGCAAGAGCGCGTGCAAACCCCACCCTCTGCTTCATGCCGCCAGAAAGTTCACGCGGATAAACCTTTTCAAAGCCATCCAGTCCCACGGCTCTTATATATTTGCAGGCTTTCTTCTCCTCTTCTTTTTTCTGTAATTTCATCGATTCAAGTACAAGCTCTATGTTCTCCTGAACAGTAAGCCATGGGAAAAGCGCGAAATTCTGGAAAACCATGGCTACCTTGGGATTATCGGGTGAAATTACTTCGCCTTTAAAAAGCACTTCTCCGGATGTGGGGGTTTCAAGTCCTACGATTATTCGCAAAAGAGTGCTTTTTCCGCATCCCGAAGGTCCAACGATGCATATAAAATCGTTATCTTCCACTGAGAAACTAACATTGTCAAGAACAAATAGTTTATTGCCGTCTGTTTCGTAGTTTTTCGATACATTCTTTATTTCTGCAAGCATTCCCGCCTCTTTAATCGAATTTATATTTAGCCAGTGCTTTCCTGTACAGTGGCTGCCATATAAGCCTGTTCAGGAATATAATGGTTACAGACATGCCGAGTACAGACAAAATGACCATACTTGAATCTGGCGTTTCAAACGTGGCTTTGTCAAGCAGATATCCTATCCCGAATAGATGATATTCCTGACCTTTATAGACAATATATTCAGCAACGATTAAGGTGTTCCATCCCCCACCCCATGCGGTTATGCTTCCTGTCACAAACGAGGGAAACATTGCTGGTATAATAACTTTCCTCCAGTAGAGCTTTCCTTTAATTCCGAATGCAGTAGCAGCGTTCTCCAATTCTTTGGGTATGGATTTTACCCCTGCAATCAGGTTAAAAAGTATATACCACTGCATCCCAGTAAGTATGAGAATAATTGCTGCAAAATCCAGGTTCCCGAATCTAATAAAAATTACGACCAGCGCAGGAAAAAGTGCAATCGCCGGGATAGAAGCTACGACTTCCATAAAAGGCATGAGGTATGATGATGCTTTTTTACTTTTTGCTATGTAATATGCAGCCGGGATTGTCCAGATAATACAAATCACGTATGCAACGCTTAGTCGGAGGAATGAATATACTATTGCAAGCGGAATAGAATAAGCTTCAGCAGGCAGGTTTAGCAGTATTTTATTGATGGAAACAATAAGTACATAGGAAATATACGCAAGGACTGAAATCAGGATAACATAACCCAGGGATTTTGAAATAATTTTAATCCATTTATGTTTATGGAAGATGATGTACATGGTGACCGTTATTTTCGAAAAAACCTCGAAAATAAACCTGAATGAATGTTTGATAATCTTTGTGCTAAAAATGAACCCCCCGGGTTTTTTTTCGCCCGCGTACTCATAGCTGTACTTGTCAGCCCACGACTGCATCGGCTTCCATATAAATACTTCAAGTAACAGTATAATAATTATAAGGGTTGACAATCCCACAAGCATAAGGGCAATTTTACCTGAATACGTTGTGTCTATCAGGAAGCTTCCAAGCCCAGGAAGTTTATACGACTCCGACCCTGCTGAGATGATCTCGGAAGCAACCAGAAAAAACCATCCAACCGACCAGGATACTATGCTGTTGTAAACCATTTTCGGAACGCACACAGGAAGCGTCAGGCTCTCAAGGCGCTGCCACCCATGGAGCCCAAAACTGTCCGCAGCCTCAACAAGTTCTTTCGGGATGGTGGTGAGGGACTCGTACACGCCAAAAGCCATGTTCCACGCCATGCTCGTAAAAATCAGGAAGATGGCAGCCACCTCAACCCCGGGTCTGCCGTGGATAAGGCCTATGAAAAAGAGAACCGCAGCGGGGAAAAACCCCAGGATTGGCACCGATTGGAGAATATCAAGAAAAGGCAGCATGAACTTTCGCGCCTTCTTATTTGTTGCAGCAATATAGCCGTACGATAATGCAAAGCATAGCGAAAAGAAATAAGCGAGGCTCATTCGCAGGAAGGATGATGCAGCGTAGTAGGGAAGCTTTTTAAGGTCGGGAAAATCTATATAATCAAAAAAATAGAAAGCTGCTGTGACGGAAATCAGGAATAATATAATTATGAGGATAACATGTCCTTTTTTCATCGGCTCATTGCAGTCACAGCATGTATATAATTCTTTTTCAGGTAATGTTGCGCTTTCGCAGCTTTCCGCCCGCTATCTGTCCTGCAACGTCTGATAACACAAGCAGCGGTATGGCAGTCCAGTTCAAACCCGAGATTATTCTCAATAAGAACACGAACGGAACAGGGATATGCACAGCCATCATCCACTGCCTGGAGAACTTGGAGGCATTACTCCTCAAATAACCGAAAGGCAGGTTGAGCAAAAAAACCATCAACATTAATTCATTTATGGACATTTTTATTCCTTCACTATCCAATTTCTATCTTGAATTTTATGGTTTATCTACCTTGCGGTTCAAAGAAAAGAAAGATTTATCTGGAAAAAAGAAGTAAATATCGAAGGCTTTGATGAAGGGACTGATCAATGCGCAAGCTTAAATATTATATTCCGACATCGCTGCGGATGGATAATAAGACCAAACTCGTAATAGGCATTTTAATGATTTCACTCGCCCTTGCGATGTTATCTTAGCTAAGATCTTTTAATGCAAAAATCCACAAACGACCTCGCAAAATCAGTATATGAGGCTGCATGCAGGTGAGCGTACGCAGCAAGGGTATTCTTCACAAGTATGCCGTCCAGTTCTCCTTTGATCCCAATCCCTCGCTCAAGTTTCATGGCAAATGCTGTGTCATCAGGAAGATCCAGTATCTCAGAATGGTGGAATTCATGTCCGATAAATGAAGCGCCCGCTTTACCTATAACATTGTCCTTTACAAAGCTGCCGATGTTGTAGCTCACAACCCGCTTATGTCCCATCAATGTCCTCCCCGGAATCGCCCCTACCATTGCAAAAGCCCCTTCCTCCATCTCAGCCATGTGATAATTCCCGCTCCCTGATACTGCTGTCCTGATCTCCTGTGTTAAATACATGAGCCCTCCACATTCTGCATAGATAGGCAGTCCTTCTGCTGAAGCCTGCTTGATGGATTCCCTCATAGGGATATTGTCCTCAAGTTCCCTGGCGAAGAGTTCTGGATATCCGCCCCCTATGTACAGACCGTCAACCTGAGGCAGAGCGGTGTCATTCACAGGGCTGAAATAAACAAGTTCTGCGCCTGCCAGTTCAAGCAATTCGAGGTTATCCCGGTAATAGAAATTAAATGCTTCATCAAGAGCAATTCCAATTTTTTCCCTGTTCCGGGGGGATTGAATTTTAAAAATGTTGGTCTTTGGTCTTACGAGAGGTTGTGCTGATTTAGCGATGGATATGAGTGCATCAATATCCACTCCTTCTTTTATGATATTCTTAATCCCTTCCAAGCGCGCATCAAAGTCATCCAGCCTGCGCCTCCCTTCGAGGGCAGGAATCAGACCGAGATGTCTCATCGAGATTTTCATGGAATCGTTGCGCGGAATTTCACCTATAACGTGGGTATCGGTGTAAGTCTCAATCGCAGTCCTTGCCTTTTCACCATGGCGAGGGCTGCCGATGTTATTCAGGATTACCCCAGCGATGTTCACCTGGGGGTCGAATGATTTATACCCAGAAACAAGTGCTGCCGTGCTCCTTGTGATGCTCCTTGCATTGATGACAAGGATGACAGGGCATTTTAACATTTTGGCAATCTGTGCCGTGCTCCCGGTATCGCTTGTGGCTTCAAGCCCCTCGAAAAGCCCGCGCACGCCTTCTATGATGGCGATATCAGAGCCATTGGCAGCATGGGAGAATACCTCTTTGACCGCAGGTTCAGACATCAGGTAACCGTCGAGGTTCCGCGAATATCTGCCTGTCACCTCCGTATGGTAGCTCGGGTCGATGAAATCAAGACCGACCTTAAAAGGCTGCACCTTATAACCCATATCTCTCAGCACAGACATTATCCCGATTGAGATCGTGGTTTTTCCTGCCGAGGAGCGGTCTCCGGCAATCAGGATGCGTGGGATATCAAGCGAAACGGTCATAATTTGTAACTTTTATTATAGTCTGGTTACGCATAAAACATACCAATTGACTTATATATTATTGCCCTTAATTGACTTTTCCTAAAGGCTCTAAAGAGGAACATTGAGGATAAACTTAAATGGATATTATAAAAATACATGAAGCAATACTAAAAGGATACGTAAACATTTCAGAGCATGCAGACGAAGAGCTTGAAAATGATGCAATCGATGACGATGACCTGTATTATTCGGTATTTCATGGTGAAGTGATAGAAGATTATGCTGATGATAAGCCATTTCCAAGCTGCTTGATATATGGCAGAGATAAGAACGATAGGCATATACACAGCGTATGGGCATATTCAGAGGAGCATAAAATAGCCGTACTCGTAACTGCGTATATACCCGACCCTGAAAAGTGGCTCGATTATAAAATAAGAAAACAAAAGAGGTGAAAAATATGGAAAGGATAATTCCAGTCTGTCCCCACTGCGGTGGCGAAGTGATAGAGAAAAAAGTAGAGAAGCTCGTCAAAGGCGGCTGCAATACAGCAGTGCTGACAGTGGAAGCGGGCGTGTGCATGAAATGTGGTGAGCGCTATTACACAAAAGGAACCCACGAGAAGATGCAGAAAATCAGAAAAGAGCTTGAGAAAGGGTTTACCAAAGATCTCCGCTTAATCGGGCATACATATGCGTATGAAGAATTAGTAGCATGAGGTTTTAAATCCTTGTGAGTTCCCTCAATCTCATGTCGTTAAGAGGCACAGGAATTTTACCTTCATTTCTTGTCATGATACTCCTTGCAAGTTTGCGGTAAACTCCTGCTATACTGGAATCAGGGGCATTTTCAATAACAGAAAAACCCTCCCTTTCGCATGTCTGCACCAGAACATCTTTCGGGATAAATGCGATCATCTGGCTCCCTATTTCCTTTGCGAACTCGGTGACTATGTTTTCCTCATTCGGCGCCCCACGTGAATTGCAGATCACGCCGTTAAGCGTCATCTCAAGGCGTGAAAGCCCCCTGCAGATGTTATTTGCGGCATACAAAGGCATGTACTCGCCAGAGGTGAGCACGTAAGCCTCGTTTACCAATCCTTTCTTTACAGGCGCCACGAATCCCCCGCAAACAATGTCGCCGGGCACATCGTATATCACGAGGTCGGTATCCTCAATCGCTCTTGAGATTTTCTTAAGCAGGCTTATCGCCACGATGATGCCCCTGCCTGCACAGCCTATGCCCGGCTCAGGACCTCCGATTTCCACGCATTTTACGCCTTTATACCCGTTGAATACAATGTCCTCTTCTTTTATGTCTTCGCCCTGCCTCATCAGATCCATAATCGTGGGAATTCTCCTCCCGCGCAATAATGTAATGGAAGAATCGCTCTTCGGGTCGCATCCTATTATCGTGACCCGGTAGCCATCATCGGCGCATGCCGCAGCCACATTCGAAGCCGTGCTTGATTTTCCGATGCCGCCTTTGCCGTAGATTGCAATCTGCTTAGGCATCCTTGCTCATCTCCCGCAGCGTGGCGCCGAATTCTGACTCCACGATGTGGTTCACACCAAGTGTCTTTGGATGCAGGTCAATTTCCACCACCACGTGCTTATGCCCCATCTCTTTTAACGGCACTACCTGGCGCGGTCCGTTCGTGATGGAGAATAACTCCATGTTCTTTATGTTTTCCATGGGAAGCGCATGCGGCACGCCAGTTATTACCGCAAAATCGAAATCGGAGTATTTTTCACCTATTATCCGGCTGGCTGTATCCCCGGCTATGGGGTACTCGTCCAGTCCTCCTATTATGTGGTGGATTTCAAAGCCTTTCTGCGTTAATTCTTCTCTGATTTCGCGTGCATTTCTCCTGTTCTTGGGAAGCCCCAGGTTCTCATCAAGGTTCGCCATGTTTATTACTCGAGTTCCGAACTTCTCGGCAACCTGCGCCACTGCAAGGTTGATATCCGCAAACATGAAAGCAGTCTCCTTTTTCGCGTTGAGTATGTTGAGCCCTTTTTTTCCCTGTTTCATAAGCTCAAGCAACCTTTCAGCCACCTTATATTTTAAATCTCCGCGGCTTGGCTCAAGGTATTCTTTGCTGGCTGCTCCATGGCGCTTTTCAACCATAGTGGCTTCTTTCAGCAACGCCTTCTGCCTCTCGAATTCCGCCTCGCTTATAATCCCGGCGGCAAGCGCGGATTCAAGCGCCATAATCACTCCTTTTGTGTTGTCCCTGTAGCCTGCATGCACTTCAACCTCAATAACAGGCACATCAGGCTGGACCTGTGTAACCGCTTCGTGCAGCTCCTCGCCTATAATCATGCTTGCACATGTCCCCACTATGCCGATGCGTTTGGGTTTGAACCGTTCGATAACCTTTTCAAGGACTTCAACCAAGGAATCGTGCCCCCCGAAGACGAATCCTGATTCATCAAGCGAGGTGGTAACAACTCTCATCCCGTCCTCCTCGAGAAGCCTGGCATGCTTGAAGCTGCATCCCGGAGGACCGTGCAGTATCACAACATCTGTGTCGAGATCTCTCAAGGTGTACAATGCAGCCACAATCGAGCTTGGGCGCGGGTGCATTATGAGCGGTTCTTTTTGTTTTACAGGCATCCTTTTTCTCCTGGAGACCCCGCATTTAAATGCGGGGTTTTGGGCAAATGATGAAAATGGTGGTTTTTATAGTACACCTGTCTGGATATTATACTTTCGCATCACTCATACCAATATTTTTAAAATCATAACCCCTTTGAGTATAAAAATATAGAATACGCATCACAACAATGATACCCAACCTCAAATCCATCCCCCGGATCGGTGAAAAAACCGCCCTTCGCCTGATCAAGCACTTCGGTTCGGAAAAGCAGGCGCTTGATGCCATATTGAACAACGATATAGCCGCTTTAAGCGAGGTCGAAGGAATGACCGAGAAATCCGCCATATCCCTCGTACTTGACGCTATTGCTTTGAACGAAGGTGTCGGGGTACGGGATTTTCTTAAGACAGACGAGGCTTATGAAATATACGGGCGCATCATGGCGCTAATTAAAGGATTTGCCCACACCGGGCATGCAAGAAGCAAGCTTTCCTTATATTTTCCATATCCTGCACATAAAAAGGAAAGCATAATCAAAAATCAAAAAGAGGTCGGGGGTATTATAGAACTGGCTAAAAAACTCGATGATAATGAACTCGCCTCTCTTTTATCAAAAATAAAACCCATAAAAGCAAATTTCAATGTCCCGGTAATCAGGGACAGGGTAATCATTACAACCAGCACAGAAGAGTTCGAAGCAGCCAAAAGATTCCCGGTTTCGGTACAGCTTGTCAGTGATGCCAGGGAAGCTGTGGATGTAGCGCGCGGCTACTCCCATGTTACTGTGGGCACAAGCCTTGCAGGGATGGATTTTCCAGAGGACATGGATGTTGATTTCATGGATATCAGGAAGGCTGAGGTGTGGCAGGTTGCACCTGAAAAGGAACTCTCGTTCTTTATAAAAAATCTTGAATCCATAACTTGCGCGATATCATTTCTCAGGCACATAAGGCGGCATGCGCCGGATTTCTGCGATAGTATAAAGGATGAAGAGATTGAGCGCTTATCCTCAGGTTTGATGAAACTATCCAGGGATACGGGCTTCAAAAGCGGTCTTGATAGTGAAATCGACAGGCTCGGATCGATTTATGACAGGTTAAATGATGTTATTACAAGTGTGGAAAGGAGAGCGAATCTTGAATTCGGGGCTCTCATTGAAAAAAGTTCGGTCACGGTCAAGGGTTTTGACCTGCTCACCTCCATGGATGGGAGTATCAACCAGGTTTTCGAGAAGGAAATCAGAGAAAAATACAACACGGTAACAGCCAATGCGCTGCGCTCGATAGTCAGCGAACTTGGCTTGAACCCTGGAGAAGCGCAGTATGTTAATAATTTCTTTGGCGATGATGCATCGCATCCTGTAAAAGTAAATCAGAGAAGCGTGGAAGGATTAAAAAACCACCTGCAGCACATTATAACTTCAAGAAAACTTGTGCTTTTAAGGGAGAATGCGCACACGCTTTCAGCGTTGAAGGACACCGCATCCTTCCTTGTCCGGGAGGCTCTTGAATTTGACGTGGGCTACACGATTGCGTGTTTTGCCCGAAAATACGTTCTGGATATGCCTTTTCTCCAGGACAATCCCGGAATCGGGATTACAGGAGGCAGCAATCTCTTCATTGAGAATGCAGTCCCTATAAATTACACAGTCGGGAATTCGCGCATGAATTCCGACATTGTCAAACTCAAAGACGCAAGAGTGGTGCTGCTAAGCGGAGTAAACTCAGGAGGCAAGACCTCGACACTCGAATTACTTGCACAGGTTGTAATATTAGCCCACATGGGTTTTCCTGTCCCGGCGAAGGAAAGCGAGATCGGTCTTGTAGAAGAATTCTACTATTTCGGAAAATCCAGAGGGACAATGGATGCAGGGGCATTTGAGAGCGCAATTAAGGAGTTCTCGGCTGTTGCGAACAATAAGAGCAAGATTGTGCTTACAGACGAGATGGAATCCATCACGGAGCCGGGTGCATCAGCCAAAATTATTTCGGGCATTCTTGAGGAGCTTGAAAACAACAGCGGACTGGGTGTTTTCGTGAGCCACGTCGCGGAAGCCATTCTCAGGAATACTGACCGCAATATACGCGTGGACGGGATTGAAGCAAAAGGTCTGGATGAGCAGCACAACCTGATCGTGGATCGTAATCCGCGCTATAATTATCTGGCGCGCAGCACACCTGAGTTGATTGTGGAGCGGCTTGCGAGGAAGAATAAGGATAACGAGTTCTATGAAAGGTTGTTAAAGAAGTTCAAATAGTTGTGTGCGCTATGTATCTTGAATTGTCCCAGCCTGTTGATTGCCTGTGCGATTTCACCTATGATTTTTACTGGCAGCACGGGGGAGAGCGGCTTTCTCCTTCCGGTATTATTCCGCATCAAAAGAGCACATCCTATACGTACGAAGACCTTGTTTCGCGCCTGAAAAATGGAGAGGATGTGCATATTAAGGGGAGCGCAGGCAAAAGGCTGGGCAGCAGCCTCGGTGTTGACCTGAAATTTTTTGGAGGGACTGGAAAACCTCTCAGGGCAGGCTCGATAATCGTGGATGGTGATATCGATACAAGGATGGGAATCAGCATGGTTTCCGGGGTTATATATGCCAGAGGTAATGTTAAACAGCCGATTGGTAATGTGGTCGAGGTTGAGTCCGACCGCCCCGGCTACAGAATGTACAGGTCGATTAGCGGTATTCTTCAGGATGGGTTAAATGAAGCCCTGCTTCCTCCGAATGTACTGAAAGGGCATGAACTTTCCATAAGGGATGGGATAATCCGGGACACGATCGCTGCCAGGCTTGATGCTGATAAAAAGGTCACCGTGGAGGGGGATGCGGGTATGAGTACAGGCATCCTGATGAAGCGCGGGTTTGTTCATGTGGAGGGGGACACGGGCATGAACACAGGAGTGCTCCAGCGGGGAGGGGTGATAATTACGAATAATGCGGGAGAGTTCGCAGGTGCATATATGAAGGGCGGGACGCTTATTATCGGCGGGAAGGCCAAAGGTTATGTCGGCGCAAACATGAAAGGAGGAGCGATATTCTATAAAGGGGAAGCCATGCTGCCCGCAGCTCAGGTGGATGGGAACGATATTGGAATGCTGGTCAGGCTTCTGGACATAAGTCAGGTTGAGGCGATGATGTTCAAGAAATTCTTACGAGGCGAATGATGCCCATCTTTTGCAGTAACCGACGCCGGAATGAATTCGGAGTGCATCAACGAGGGTGCTTCTCTCTCATTATTTTCAGATACATGTATTGGGGTAATGTTGGGGAAAAAGCATATTAATGATAAATAGAAAAGAAGCCTCTGCAACCAGGAAAAAATAAGTGGGTTGGGGATGGTGGTGGTATCCCTTAGCTGCAGAGGCCAATATTCTACTCTATATCCATCTTATAAAGACTTTTTGATAATGCTCAATGACAAAATTTGAAGTTTTATCGTGCTGGTCAGATATCCATCTCATCCAGATCAGATTTAATATTTTTTGATATAAAATATAAACCAGAGTATTCATCTTGGCCTTTAGTTATTATTCCTTTTTTTTCCAGAATTTTAAGATGATGCCTTATAGTTTTATAATCCATATTCAAGGCTTTAGCCAATTGATTAGCATTATAAGATTTCTCGGTAAGATGTCTCAAGATTAATGCCCGGGTTTTTCCTCCACGCGTTCCTTCAATCAGATAGCACAGGAGCTTCTTTTGTTTATTGGATTTCTTTAATTTTTGTTTAAGAGATTCTTTGATTTGCTCTTCTGCTTTTTTACGCTCTGTTACGTCCCGGCCAAAACTCACAGTTCCCACAACTTTTCCTTTTGAATATATGGGAGCGGTATTTACTAAGAGAATTATGTTACTGCCACCTTCTCTTTCGACTGATACCTCATAATGCTGAGGCTCTCCGTTTAGTGTTTTATGGAATAGCTCAATGACCCTGGGTAGATAATCTTTTTCGATGAGCGGAGCAAAGGACTTGCCCCGCCAGTCTTCCAGTTTAAATCCTGTTATCTCTTCAGAGCGCTTATTGAAAAATAGGAAACGCCCTTCAGTGTCGAGAGTCCAGATCATATCATTGGAGTATTCGATTATCGTGCGGTAACGCTCCTCACTTTCACGCAGTGCTTCTTGATTTTGTACACGCTCTGTTATATCTCGAATTATATCTCTTGTACCTATGATCTTATCCCCTTCTTTAATAACAGATGAGCTTACCTCGATATCGATAAGCCTGCCATCTTTTGTTCGAGCCTTCCCCACAAAATTATCATATGATCCTTTTTCCTTTAATTTATTAAACTCAATCTCAAATCTAGGGATTTGTCCAGGTGGAAGAATATCAAACGCACACATATCAAGCATTTCTTCTTTTGTATAACCGAACATTCTCAAGGTCCTGTTGTTCACTTCTTTAAATTTTAGATCAGAGTCTAACATGCATATAGCATCGTTTGCATTTTCGAAAAGGTCAAGGTATTTTTCTTCTGATCTCTTAAGTTTCTCCACAACCTGCTTTTCTGATTTCTCAATTTGTGCTATCTTTCGGCTTTTTTTTCCCAATTCATTTGAGGTTTGATCGTTATTTTTTCTCCCGTTTTTCACTTCTATCAACCTTCTGAAATGGCAATAAGTCTGGAATCCAAGTAACTATTATATATTAAATTAATGCTTTTCAACCTTAATATGTTAACAATGCAAAGTCACCTAGGTGCATATATGAGTGGCGGGACGCTGAGGAAAAGCCAGGGGTTATGTGGGCGCGAAGATGAAAGGGGGAAGGATATTCTATAAAGGGGAAGTCATGCTGCCCGCAGCTCTGGTGGATGGGAACGATATTGGAATGCTGGTCAGGCTTCTGGGCATAAGCCAGGTTGAGGCGATGATGTTCAGGAAGTTCTTACGAGGCGAATGACAGCTATCGTTTGCGGTCACGGACTCACGATTGAAATCGAGAGCATCCTGTGGACGCTCAAGAATTCTGCCCTTCTTTGGTTTCTTGGGATATGATATTCAAATCAGGCGCATTACTATAGATATGATTTAAACTAAATTAAAAATCTTGAAGTAACAATTCTTATTTCTCAGTAATTCTTAGAATTTCTTCAACAATGTTTTGAACTTGGGTTGAAGGATTACTTTCAACACTGATTAATTTTACTCCATGAGTTTCATGCATCTTAATTAATTTTTTTGCATTATCAATTGCCGTTGGTCTGTTCCCCAATAAAATATCATAATAGTCTTTATTCTTCTCATAGCCTGGTATGTGTTCTTTTAATTTTTCTATTACTTCAGAACGTGTTAATTTGGGGACAACGAAGGAAAAATGTAAAAGAAACCATAATTCAAAACTGGGATTTGATAGACATATTTTAATATCTTTTCCTGCAATTTTACAGGCTTTGGATATATTTTCATCGTCATTATCGTCACAATCAAAAACACACCAAATGGAATCACCATTTTTTAAATCTAATGCCTCTTTTTTTATTTGGTCTCTGGAAAATTTTGCAAGGTTAATCGGGTCTGTACATCTTGAGTTAGGTGTCTCAATTCTCAAATAAGAATATCTTGTTTTATACCTATTAAAGTATATTCTCTCTGTTTTTTCTCCCTCACAGACGATTACGAATACTTTGCGTGGTATTCTCCCTCTTAATTTTCTTCGTCTATACCCGCCCATTTTAAAATATCCTTTCTTCGCCTATGAATGGTATAGCCCCGTATCTTCCTACAAGATATCCTTTTCGAACATTCTTATCTTTGCGTGGACTAAATTCTATGAGAGAATAAAGGTCTGTATTTCCAGCCCTTGGATCCTTTTCAGTAAACCAGATTTGATCTCTTCTAAATAAATCTAAATCAAGTAAATTAGTATTGTGTGTCGTGAAGATTAGTTGGGCATTATTTTTATTTTGTGTTGGATCTTGGAATAATTTTATTAAAAAAAGATTTAGGAAATGGTGTAGTTTAGTATCCAATTCATCTACAACTAAGACACGTCCATTGTTTAATGCGTCAATCCAAGGGCCTATTAAAGCAAATATTCTTTTTGTCCCTTCGGATTCTTCTTCAAAATTAAATTCCACCTCACGTTCTTCACCTTTTTCGTTAACAACTTTATGAATTGTTTTAATAAGCATTTTTTCGACATCATCCCCTTTTTGACTTACCAAAAATTTTATTTGTTTTTGAATCATAACAGGAATTTCATCAATTGAAATCTTTTCAAAGGATGCAATAACATTATTAATTCCCAAATCAGCTTCTATGAGAGCTTTCAATATAAGTTCTTTTGATGTTGCATCTTTATTAAGTGATTTCATAGTGAAATCAATCAATTGAGGATGATCTGTCGCACCTATAAATGCTAAAGTATTTTTAAACCAATCAAAGGCTTCAGCCGTTTTCTTATAATTCAATTGAGTCGAACTTGATAGATAAAGAACGTTATCTAAAGTTTTTTCAGAATAAAATTTTTGTTCTTTTTTATTTATGCTAAATTTGTAGTCATTAGTGTCCTTCCTTTCAAAAATTATTGCTTTTCTGCCTTCAGGATAATAATATAAATACTCATCAATAATTTTTTCATTAGTAAAAGATACTCCGTAGACGTATTTTATGTTATTCTTGATAAAGACAACTTTGAATTTAGTTGGTTTGGAAAGATATTCATTATCAAGTTTAAATGGAGAATAACTAATTTCAGTGCCTTTTTGAAATGTATGTGACATGATCACCAAATTTCTCAAAGAATTAATGGCTGAAACAACGTTGCTCTTACCAGAGGCATTTGCTCCATATAATACTGCACTTCGTAATAGATTATCTTTTTTTAATACTTCTGTTGTAATTAAATTATTATCTAACGATTTATCAGAGGAAGCTACTAAACTTAATGTGACTTCCTCCTTGATGGAACGAAAATTCTCCAAACTAAATTCAATTAACATTTGATCATCCAGACTATTAAGTTAACATTTTTGTGATAATTTCACAAATAACCATATTAGAGTTAAAATAGTATATATATATTTTGTTTTTAAATTCTTGAATGCATATTTATTGGTTGTTTTGGCACCAGTTTATCGTTGAGCGCCTGATTTCTTAGTAGGAATAGATAGTTTTGGAGTTTTATCGCATTTTGGGAGCATGAGAAGGAGCATGAACGCAGTCACCATACCCATACTTAATGATACACGAGCTTGTTAGCGAAAGTTTCTCATCAGCAAATTATCGCTCCTTTTCCCCCATAATCCTCTCATACACCTCGCTCCACGAAAGCTGCGAGCCCGCAGCCACAAACATGGCGCACGCCACAGCCTCTGCTATCATTTCATCCGAAGCGCCCTGCTTCTTGGCGCGCTCCGCATGGATTTCGGTGCATCGCTCGCATCTCATGAGCACGGAAGCGGCTACGGATATGAGTTCTTTTGTGCGCTGGTCAAGAGTTCCTTCCTTGTATACCGAATTTCTCAACTCTCCGAATGCTTTTGCAATATCCGGTGTTTTTTCGCTAAACCACGACAACTTTTATTCCTCCTTTCCTTTGAATTATTTCACAGCGCTCCTATTTATAAGATACACTCTCGTCAAACCACATGCCTCTTGCTCTTCTTGCAACATGCACCAGTCCCAGCATCACAGGCACCTCGATAAGAGGTCCTACAACAGCGGCAAATGCCTGACCGGAGCCTATCCCGAATACCCCAATCGCCACTGCGATTGCAAGTTCAAAGTTGTTGCTTGCAGCAGTGAATGCAAGTGTTGTGGTCTGGTCATAGGAAAACCCAAGCCTGCGAGACATGAAAAAAGAAAGCGAAAACATTATGATGAAATAGGCAAGCAGCGGCAGTGCTATCCTGAAAACGTCCATTGGAAGTGCAATTATGTTCTCTCCCTTCAAAGAGAACATGACGATAATGGTAAAAAGCAGACCGATCAGCGCGGTCGGACCAAGTTTTTCCATGAATACATTATCGTACCAATCCTTTCCCCTCTTTTTTAGCAAAACAGACCGGGTTATTATGCCTGCGATGAACGGGATGCCAAGATATATGAAAACAGCTTTGGCTACCTGCTCAATCGACACGTTAACCACTGCGCCTCCGCCTGCACCGCCAATCCATGTTGAAAATACGGTGATGAATGCATAAGCGAGCACGGAATAGAACGCTATCTGAAAGAGAGAATTCATGGCAACAAGAACTGCGCATAAATCGTTGTCGCCGCCTGCAAGCTGGTTCCAGACAAGCACCATTGCAATACAGCGTGCAAGCCCTATAATGATCAATCCTATGCGGTACTCGGGCAGGTCAGGGAGGAAGAGCCATGCAAGGGCGAACATGAGCACAGGACCGATCACCCAGTTCTGGACAATGGATAAACTCAGGGCTTTTCCCTGTTTTTTAAGTTTCGAGAGTTCCTCGTATTTCACTCCTGCAAGCGGCGGATACATCATCCAGATAAGCCCGACAGCTATGGGAAGCGAGACCTGTTCTATTCGTACCGTGTCGAGTATTCCGGCAATCTCCGGATATGCAGCCCCAAGAATTATACCGCCTGCCATGGCGAGAAAAATCCAGAGGGTCAAATATTTGCTAATCCCTGAGAGCTTTGCTTCCATGAACCATTGTATATACGGCTCATGAAATAAAACCTGCAAACCGATTCAAAAAAATTTGAACTATATATTTCCAAAAGCCACAATCGCTTTCTTTCCGCTATGGGAAAGTGCGTAAAAAGCGAAACGAGAGCGTTTTTTTACACATACCATGCCGTGTTTTTTCAACAATGCCAGATGATAGGAAATAGCTGACTTTTGGAGCTTCAGTTTTCTTGCAATCTCGTCCATACAGTGCTCCCGGAGCGATAGCATCAACAGGATCTCAAGGCGATTGGAATTTGAGAGGAGCTTTAATTTCCATGCAATTTCCCTTGAGGTCTGCCTTAGCGGTTCATGTTCTTTTTCAAGAGAAAATAGCCATTTTTTTCGAAGTTTTTCATCCGCCGGGCAGCACAACCTTGCAGGTTTTGATTCGCATATGCACTGGTTATTCATGGCTACCTGATTTCATTCTCTTTATTGCTCTTTAAGCCTTGGTAAGCCTTTCATTTCGTTATATCTATATACTGCCAGACCAATTTCAAGCAGGATTTGAATGAAGACATGCATAATGTGCGGAGGCGAAGGTACCAGACTTCGTCCCCTGACCTTTGACAGACCAAAACCGATGATCCCGCTTCTGAACAAGCCCTCTCTGGTGCACCTCGTGGAGCATCTTGCTATAGAAGGATTCAACGACATCGTGCTCACTTTGGGCTATCTTGGTGGGGAAATAGAGGCAGCTCTTGGCGACGGGGGCATGTATGGCGTGCATATCGAATACGTTTATGAAAAAGAAAAACTGGGTACTGCGGGAGGGGTGAAAAATGCGGAAAAATTCTTCGAAGGCGAACCCTTCATGGTGGTGGGGGGCGACCACGTCATGGATTTAGGTCTTCGGGAGTTCGTGCGTTTCCATGAGAAAAACGATGCGCCCGTGACCATCGGTCTTATCCCTATCGATGACCCGCGTGATTATGGTATCGCCGATCTGGATGTGAATAACAGGATTAACCGCTTCTTTGAAAAACCAAAAGCCGGGGAGATTTTCAGCAACCTTGCAAGCACGGGAATATATGTATGCGACCCCAAAATCCTGAAATGGATTCCTAAGAAAAAATACGATTTTGCAAAAGACCTTTTCCCAAAAATGATGAAGAAAGGCGAAAACATCAATGGTTTCCTGGTGCGCGGAAGATGGACTGATATAGGCAATCCACAGGCATACAGAGAGGCGTGCAAATGGATGCTTGAACAGATGCCGGGCACAAAGATATCAGGGAGCTTAAGTATCAAAAACGCAAGAGTGACAGGACCAATAGACATCGGGCATGATGTTTCCCTGGGTTCAAACTCCGCAGTGGTGGGACCAATCGTTATCGGGGAAAACACCTCAATCGGAGATAATGTCCTGATAGGTCCATATACCTCCATAGGCAGTAACTGCATGATAGGCAGCAATTCAAGAATACTCTCGTCGTATATCTTTGATCATGTTGAAATTGGTGAAAACTGTGCAATTTCAGGCGCGATAATCGATAATGGCACCAGGATAAAAGACTCATGTGTACTTGAAACGGGCACAGTAATCGGCCCGAGGGCGATAATCGAGGATGGAGTTACGATTCATTCAGGTGTCAGGTTATGGCCTGAAGTCACCGCAGAAAGGGGAACGAGAGTAAGGGAAACCCTGGGGAACAGCGACTTTGGCAATGAGACGAACGGGTCTTAATCTTCAAGGATTTCTACTGTGCCGTCCTTTTTCCCAATAAAAACAACATTTATGTTGGTGAATATCCCGTGCTCCACAATGCCGGCACAATGCGATAGCGCATCATCCAGGGAATAGGGGTCGTCTATTTTTCCAAAATCAGCATCCAGAATGAAATTCCCGTTGTCCGAGATGATAGGACCGTCTTTATTTACGCCCATCCGCACCTGCGCTTTCCCTCCAAGCCCTGCCACCTGCTTTTCCACGAGTTTTCGCGCAAAGGGCAGTACTTCGAGCGGCACGGGATGGTTCAGGACCTCCACGACCTTGGATTCATCCACCACCACAACAAATTTTTCAGCCGACAGCGCCACGATTTTTTCACGCGTATGCGCAGCGCCGCCGCCTTTGATTGCGTTGAATTTTGCTATCTGGTCTGCGCCGTCGATGGCAATGTCGGGCACGGGATGCTCATCCAGCGTGGTGAGAGGGATGCCGTTTTCTGCAGCAAGGAATGCGGACTGGTAGGATGTGGGCACGCCGAGAATTTCCAAGCCTGAAGCCACGCGCCTGCCCAGTTCTTTTATTGCGTATGCGGCTGTGGAGCCTGTGCCGAGTCCCGCGACCATGTTGTTTTTTACGAGCTGGGCTGCAAGTTCTCCCGCTGCCTGTTTGGGGCTGTTTTGGGTGGGTTTTTTCATAATGTATTGCCTATACGCTTTTTTATTATATACATTTAATGAGCAAGCCTCAGGAACACATCCTCAAGATTGGGCTGGGAAATCTCAATGTTCTTTATATGAACGTCACAGAACTTCTTTAATACATCATCAATAATAGATTCAACATGCTCTGCCACTATCTTTATTTTTCCGTTTTCATGCAAAATATCAAGAATTTTCGGTATATCCTTCAAAAGAGAAACATCAAAATCCCCTTCATACTCGATGGTTATAGCCTCCCCGAGCTTCATCTGCCTTTTCAGCTCATCCGGCGGCGCATTGGCTATTATCTCGCCTTTCTTGATAAACGCAATCCTGCCGCAGAGCTGTTCAGCCTCCTTCATGTAATGCGTGGTGAGGACTATGGTAATGCCTTTTTCATCGTGTATTCGTTTAATCAGTTTCCGTATTTTTATAGCCATATCAGGGTCAAGACCCACTGTGGGCTCATCCAGGAACAGGAGGCGCGGGTCGTTGAGCAGCGCCTTCGCCAGCGAGAGGCGCTGTTTTGTGCCTGTGGAGAGGGAATCGAACCTGGCATTCCTGAAAGGCGCAAGTTCAAGTATGTCAATGACGTTGTTTATCGCCTTCTCCTTATTTTTTAATCCATACAGCATTGAGAAATAGCGGAGATTCTCGTACACCGTCAGGCTCCACGGGAAATTCGGGTTTCCACTGCTTACGTTCACGATGCCTTTTACGCGATTCGGGTCTTTGAGAGCGTCCAGTCCAAAGACTTCCACTTCCCCGCTGTCCGGTATGGTGAGCGTGGAGAGAATCGAGATTAGCGTGGTCTTGCCTGCGCCGTTCGGACCCAGGATTCCATAAATCTCACCTTCCTCTATCTCGATGGAAACGTTCTTCAGTACCTCTTTTTTCCCCTGGTTGCCATCTTTGAAATACTTATAAATTCCTTCGGCTTTGACTGCAAGCATGGACAGAATAAGGATTTGAATGGCAAAAAGCTTTGTTTATTTATGGACTGTGCTATCAGCGAATCATTAGATAGGAGTTATGATATTTTTCATAAACCGGCACCAGAAAAGCTGATGTATTCATAAAAAAATCATTTTTTGTCCATGTAGATTTCATCATGTTTTTCTGAAAAGTCCTTCGATGCGCGAAAGGTGTGCATCCTGAAAAAGCATCTTTTTTATCAAAGCCGGATTCATCATGAGCCATTAAATCACTAACCATCTTATTGACTCTATTATCGAAATACCTTTCTTTTCTGCAAAAATCCTACATCAATAATCATTATCCACTTTCCCATTTCTTCAGGATAATCTTAAATATAAAAACTAAGGTAATAAGAGGCTCTGTTGTTCTTAAAAAGCTGGTAATAATCCATGTTTTCAGTTAAAATGTGAAGGCGATAGGTCTTCTGATGGTGATTATGGTTCATACCTATTTGTTCTTTGGACTTGTCATCCTTTATCTGATCGGCGCTGTACTATCTGTTATATTAAACAAGAAGGACCGACTGGTCACGTATGCTTCATTCTTGAGCGCAGCCCTGGCATCCCTGCTGGGAATAGCCTTTTCATTCTTCGTTCTCTTCGGTGAGACCTTTACTTTCGCTTTGCCAGGCCAGACTTTCTTGAATTTCAGCGTTTTTGTGGATAAGCTGTCAGCGTTCTTTATTCTTGTTATTTCTATCGTGGGTTTTGCTGTTTCGATATACTCTCTGGGATACGTTCGCGAATATTTCGGGAAAAAGAATATCGGTTATCTCTGTTTCCTGTATAACATATTCATCCTTTCAATGGTACTTGTGGTCTCTTCAAACAATGCGGTGATGTTCCTGATAGTCTGGGAATTGATGTCCGTGGTTTCATATTTCCTTGTCATATATGAACATGAAAAAGCGGATATCAGGAAAGCAGGTTTCATCTATATCGTGATGACTCATATCGGGACGGGATTCATCCTCATATCGCTTCTTATCCTGGCAAGTTCAAGCGGGGGTTTCAATTTCGATATGTTCCGCTCAACCGGCCCGACAATGCCGCCTTTTCTCAAGGATATGGCATTCCTGTTCGCTCTCATTGGCTTCGGGACAAAGGCGGGTATCGTCCCTCTGCATATATGGCTGCCTTATGCCCATCCTGCCGCCCCAAGCAACGTATCTGCGCTCATGTCCGGCGTCATGATAAAAACAGCGATCTACATGCTCATCCGCGTTTGTTTTGATTTCCTGGGCGCCAATGTTCTGTGGTGGGGAGTGCTGCTTTTAATTATTGCATCAGCATCCGCGCTTCTTGGCGTGATGTATGCCCTGATGGAGCATGACATGAAACGCCTGCTTGCATATCACAGCGTCGAGAATATAGGCATCATTCTTATCGGGATCGGCGTATCCATAATATTCATGTCCACCGGACACCCTGAGCTTGCAGCGTTCGGGTTGATCGCAGGTCTCTATCACACCATAAACCATGCAGTGTTCAAGTCCCTGCTTTTCATGGGAGCAGGTTCGATTATTTTTTCAACCCATACGAAGAACATCGAGGAAATGGGCGGACTCTTGAAAAAGATGCCCTGGACAGGCATGTTTTTCCTCATAGGCTCGATATCCATTTCTGCGCTTCCGCCGTTTAACGGTTTCGTGAGCGAATGGCTCACCTTCCATGCCCAGCTCCTGAGCATCAATCTTTCCGAGAATATAATAAAGATACTTGTACTTTCAAGCGGAGCTGCACTGGCTCTCACCGGCGCTCTTGCAGCGGCGTGCTTTGTCAAGGCTTTCGGGATAAGCTTCCTGGCCCTCCCGCGCAGCGAACATGCAAAGCTAGCAAGAGAGGTTCCAAGAAGCATGCTTTTCGGGATGGGAATGCTTTCTCTTCTCTGCATTGCCCTCGGGGTCTTAAGCTTTTATTTCCTTCCCATTCTTGATTCGATTGCCTCGCCGCTTACGGGCACAAGTATAATCTCAAAGGTCACATTCGACCTCTCGCTTGCCGCATTGAGCCCCCAGGCAGGAAGCGTTTCTACCATTTGGTTATTCCTGCTTCTCTTCATTCTCGTTCCCATTCCGTTTCTGCTGGCACTCGCCCTGGGTGGCAGGACATCAGCAAGGACATACGAGACCTGGGGATGCGGACAGCCCACAACAACAGGCAGGAACGAGTATACAGCCACCGGGTTCTCAAAGCCGATACGCATGTGGTTCAGCAGCATCTACCGCTCGCACAGGGAGATACAGACAAGCTATGCCGGCTCGCCTTTCTTCAAGGAGAGATTTGTTTTCGATACGCAGATAGAGCCCATTTTCGAGAAGTATCTCTATGAACCCGCAGTATGGCTTGCGCTTACAGTATCAAGAATATTAAGGGTAATCCAGACCGGGAGCATACACCTGTACCTGCTCTATATCCTCATCACGCTGGTGATCGCACTGATATACGTGGGAAGCGGAGGGTAAAGGCATTATAGAAGCTCATTCGAAGTAAGATCCTACATTAATAATCAATATCTACTTTCCCATATTTTCAGGTTAATCTTAAATACAGAAACGTAGGTAATGGGAGGCTCTGTTATTCCTCAATTAAAAAGCTGGTAGCGAAGAATGCTGGTAAAATTTTTGGTAAGAAACGAAAGGCAATAGAGTGGTGGATATATGCTTGACAAATATTTATTTTTATTACTCATGGTCTTTTATCTGATTGGCGCAGCTTTGTCGGTCATATTCAATAAAAAAGACAGGCTTTCCTCCTATGTCTCATTCCTAAGCGCGGCAATCTCATCCATGTTAGGGATTGTTTTCTCGTTTTCCGTTATTTTCGGCGACACTTTCAGCTTTTCCTTATCAGGTTCTTCATTCCTGAACTTCGGATTCTCCGTGGACAGGCTCGCAGCATTTTTCATTCTTGTGATATCCATTGCAGTTTTCGCGGTTTCGATCTATTCGATCGGGTACGTGCGAGAATACTTCGGGAAAAAGAATATCGGCTATTTGGGCTTCCTGTATAACATTTTTATTATATCCATGATCCTTGTGGTCAGCGCAAATAATGCGGTCATGTTCCTGATTGTCTGGGAACTGATGTCCCTGGTATCCTATTTCCTGGTGATATACGAGCATGAAAAACCGGAAACCAGGAAGGCGGGTTTTATCTACATAGTGATGACGCATATCGGGACAGGATTCATACTCCTCTCATTCCTTATCCTTGCAAGTTCAAGCGGCAATTTCAGCTTCGAAACATTCATGGGCGCTGGTTCAAGAATGACCCCGCTCCTGAAAGACCTCACATTCCTTTTCGCGCTGATCGGTTTTGGGGCCAAAGCCGGTATCGTGCCACTTCATATCTGGCTCCCGTATGCGCATCCCGCCGCCCCCAGCAATGTATCAGCCCTCATGTCCGGCGTGATGATCAAGACCGCGATCTACATGTTTATCCGCGTTTTCTTTGATTTCCTGGGCGCCAATGTTCTGTGGTGGGGTTTCCTTGTGCTGTCTGTTGGCGCACTCTCGGCGATCCTGGGTATAATGTATGCGGTCGTTGAACCCGATATAAAGCGGATGCTTGCCTACAGCAGCATAGAGAATATGGGGATCATCCTCCTTGGAATTGGCGCATCGATGATCTTTTTTGCAGAGGGAAATGCCGCCCTGGCTGCGATTGCTGCGATCGCAGCGCTGTATCACCTGTTAAACCATGCAGTATTCAAGGGACTATTATTCATGGGCGCAGGCTCGGTCATATTTTCAACCCATACAAGGAATATCGAGAAACTGGGCGGCCTGATCAAGAAGATGCCATTGATGGCATTCCTTTTCCTGATAGGAGTGCTTTCCATCTCCGCCCTGCCGCCATTTTCTGGTTTTGTGAGCGAATGGCTCACCCTTCAGTCGCTACTTATGAGTTTCAGTTCAGGCGATTCCCTTGTCAGGATAGTACTTCCGGTCAGCGCCGCAGTCCTTGCCCTCACCGGCGCCCTTGCAGCTTTCTGTTTCCTGAAAGCCTTCGGAATAGGGTTCCTGGCGCTGCCGCGAAGTGAGAACGCCGAACATGCGAAGGAGGCAAACATGCCCATGCTGCTCGGAATGGGAATTTTTGCAATATTATCCGTGCTTCTGGGTATCCTGCCTTTTTATGCCCTTCCCGTTCTTGACAGGATCGCACAGACCTTTACAGGGGCGAGCGCTTCCTTTTCATCAGGCATTTTCGACTCGATCGTCATGCCCACAGGACAGATATCAGTCTCAACCCCGGCGATATTGCTCCTGATGCTTGCAATGCTTCCGCTCCCGTTAATAATTATGTTGATGCAAAACATCAGGAAGAATGAGACCTGGGGATGCGGACAGCCCGTTTCCACGGCAAGGAACGAGTATACAGCCACTGCCTTTTCAAAACCCATACAGATGTGGTTCAGGAACATCTACCGCCCGGTAAGAGAATTGCGGACGATCTACTCGGTCTCGCCCTTTTTCAAGGAATCCTTCAAGTTCGATTCGCAGATAGAACAGATATTTGAACGTTATCTCTATACCCCGGTGGTAGATGGGGTTCTTGCAAGATCGAGAGTTCTAAAGATGATCCAGACAGGCAGCATCCATGCTTACCTTACGTATATCTTCGGAACTCTGGTAATTCTTATGATGTTTATAATTTTAGGAGGCAACCAATGAACCCCATTGCCATTGCGATCTTCCAGATAATCGTAATAATAAGCCTTGCCCCGCTCCTGGGCGGCATGATGAAAAAAGTAAAGTCCTTTTTCCAGATACGCAAAGGACCGAGCATTTTCCAGCCCTACTACGATATCGCCAAGCTTTTGAGGAAAGATTCTGTGGTGTCCGAGAACGCATCCTGGATTTTCCATGCCGCTCCGGTCATTTCATTTGTCGCAATACTCACAGCAGGCATGCTTATCCCGATTTACATCTCGGATATGCCTTTTGGCTTTGCGGGAGATCTGATCGCCGTTGTCTATCTTCTGGCGCTTGCAAGGTTCTTTACCGCACTTGCATCCCTTGATACCGGAAGTTCCTTTGGCGGGATGGGTGGGAGCAGGGAGATGTTCGTGGCATCCATGGTCGAGCCTGCCATGATGCTTTCGATATTCGCCATAGCGCTCAATGTAGGCTCAACCAACCTGAGCTATATTTCACAGACAGTTTCATCCATGGGACTTGCCGCAATCTCCCCTTATCACCTGCTCGCGTTCGTGGCGCTTTTCATAATCGCGATTGCCGAGACGGGAAGGATACCTGTAGATAACCCGGCCACGCATCTTGAGCTCACGATGATCCATGAAGCCATGATTCTTGAATACTCAGGAAAACAGCTTGCTCTGGTGGAACTCAGTGCTATGATGAAACAATTGCTGGTATTTTCGCTGCTTGCAAACATCTTTTTCCCCTGGGGCATAGCATCAGGGGCAACCGTGGGAGGTATTGCCGTGGCGCTTATAGCCTTTGTAATAAAGATCGGGATTCTGGGGACAGCCATGGCAATGGTCGAGACTTCGACCGCAAAGTGGAGGCTGTTCAGGCTGCCTGACCTCCTCTCCGTCTCTCTCATGCTCTCGTTCCTTGCACTTGTTTCCTTCATTATCGTAAAAGGAGGATAGAATATGTCAGAGATCGTTTTCGGGTCAAACATTATGCAGCTGCTAATCTCACTTATACTTGTCTCGACCTTTATGATCCTGGGCTCCACGCGCCTTTATTCATGCGTGAGAGCCTTCGGGATCCAGTCATTCCTGCTGGCATGCGTTGCAGGCATAGTGGCATATTCAACCGGAAAATATGACATCTATATTGTTTCCGCCCTGACGCTGGTAATAAAAGCGCTGGTGATTCCTTATATTTTCATCTACATAATCCGCGAGATCAAAGTGAAAAGGGAGATCGCCCTTTATGTGAATATTTCGCCTTCGCTTATAATAGGCGGCATCCTGGTGGTCATTTCATACTACCTTATACGCTCCATAAACCTCATAACAGAGCTGTCAAGTTTTGCCCTTACCGCTTCAATGTCCCTTGTCTCAATCGGGCTTTTCATTATGATCAGCCGAAAGAAAGCCATAATGCAGATGCTGGGCATCCTGATAATGGAAAACGGGCTTTTCCTTGGGGCGATATCCCTGACGTACGGCATGCCTCTGCTCGTCGAACTGGGGATATTCTTCGATGTGCTGATAGGCGCACTGATCATGGGTATCCTGATATTCAGGATAAATAAGACATTCGAGAGCATCGATACTGATATGCTTAAAACACTGATAGGTTGATACCATGATTGAATATCTTCTTCTCGCCCCGGTTCTCACATGCATACTGTGCTTTTTCACAAGAACGCGAAAACAGGTAGAAACCGTGAGCTTAACAGGCTCCATAGCCACGCTTCTTCTTGGTTTGGTGCTGGTGGTTCAGGTTTACAGGAACAATATAATAATATCTTGGACAAATGCCCTGTTCGCAGACACGTTCAGTGCCTTCATTGTCCTCATTGTTTCTATCGTGGGTTTTGTGGCTTCGCTGTACTCTGTGGGCTACATGGGACATGAACTGGAACACGGCACCATGGACTTGCGAAGACTGAGAATATACTACGGGCTTTTCCACGTATTCATGTTCACAATGCTGCTTGTGGGGGTGACGAACAACCTTGGTCTCTGGATCGCCATAGAGATGACCACACTTGTCTCTGCGCTCCTGATGATCCTTTACTCGAAAAAGTCCTCCATCGAAGCGGCATGGAAATACATGATCATATGTACCGTGGGAATAACGTTCGCGCTTTTCGGAACCATCCTCACCTACTTTGCCGCTGTCAAGATCCTGGGCGAGAGCGGGGATGCGCTCAACTGGACATCACTAGTTGCTGTCGCTGACCAGTTCGACCCGACAATAATGAAGCTTGCCTTCATTTTCATTCTCATAGGTTACGGCACAAAAGCGGGCCTCGCGCCCATGCATACCTGGCTCCCCGATGCCCACAGCGAAGCTCCCACGCCCGTAAGCGCGCTTCTCTCAGGCGTGCTGCTCAACTGCGCCATGTACGGCATTATCAGGTTCTACACCATCGCCACGAAATCAACGGGTGCAGTTTTTACAAGCAATCTGCTGATCATATTCGGGCTCCTGTCGCTTGGCATCGCCGTGCCTTTCATACTGCTGCAGGAAGACTACAAGCGGCTCCTTGCATACTCAAGCGTGGAACATATGGGAATTATCGCTATCGGTATAGGCTTCGGAGGTGTTTTTGGAATCTTCGGGGCGATATTGCACATGTTCAACCATGCCATGACGAAATCCCTCATGTTCTTTGGCGCGGGGAATGTGCTGCTAAAACATGATACGAAAGAGATATTCAATGTGACCGGACTTGTAAAATCAATGCCATACACGGGCGCCATGTTCGTGATCGGGGGGCTTGCCATCACGGGCTCTCCGCCTTTTTCCATATTCATAAGCGAATTCACCATACTTGCGGCAGGGTTCTCACAGGGGCACATAATTGCCGCAGTACTGTTCCTGCTTTTTATAATAATGATATTCGCAGGCTTTTTCAACAACGTGAGCAAAATGGCTTTCGGAACACCAAAACCAGGGATTGAAAAAGGTGAGGTGAGCAGATGGACCCTGGGTGCGATGGGTATATTGATTGTATTCGTTGTCGTGCTCGGGGTCTATATCCCGCCTTCATTTTACGAGATGATAATGAAAGTCGTACAGATTGTGAGGTGAGAGCATGAATGAGCTAATAGATGCGATCAGAAAAGATTTTGGAAGCAGTATTCAGAACGAAAGGGCTTCAAACAACGAGATTTATTTCACGGTAGAAGAAGACGCAGCCGTGAAGGTCTGCGATCATTTATATCACCACCTTGGCGCAGCCCTTGTTTCTATCTTCGCTACAGATCGGAGGAAAAAGGAGGGGTGCTTTAGAATACATTATGTGTTCTCTTTGATAAACCCATCTGGAAAGGATGACCGGGTTTCCAAGACGGCAGACGCCTTCATAATAATACAGATAAATATCGATGAGAATGCACCGCATTTCCATTCCACCACACCCAAAATCCCTGCAGCAAACTGGTATGAGCGGGAGATCCAGGATATGTTCGGTTTGACACCCGTAGGCCATCCCGACCCGAGGAGGCTTGTCCATTTTGAGGACTGGCCTGCCAAATTATATCCACTGCGGAAGGACTTTGATATAAGGACAAAACCGGAGCGAGTTAAAGGCGAATATACGTACCGCAGGGTGGAAGGTGAAGGGGTATATGAGATCCCTGTGGGACCCGTGCATGCAGGAGTGATTGAGCCGGGACATTTCAGGTTCAGTGTTGCCGGAGAACCTGTCCTCAACCTTGAGATAAGGCATTTCTATACACACAAGGGCGTAGAAAAACTGTTCGAGAACGTATCCATCGACAAAGCTGTATTCCTTGCAGAGCGCGTATCAGGCGACAACTCCGTGGCGCATGCTGTGGCTTTCTGCCAGGCCGTGGAAAAAATCGCCGGTGTTGATATTCCTCCTCGCGCAAAGTATATCAGGGTAATCCTAATGGAACTTGAGAGACTGTATAATCACCTCGGTGATATTGCAGGGATTGCGACCGATGTGGCGTATGCTTTCGGGGCAGCGCATGCTAACCTGCTCAAGGAAGAAATATTACAGCTGAACGAAATTGTTACGGGGAGCAGGCTTCTGAGGGGTATGAACACAATAGGCGGCGTTCGGCGCGATATCGGTGACAAAAAGGAAATAATTTCCAAGAAACTCTCAGTATTCAGGAACGATTTCAGGGAATTAATGGAGCTTCTCTTTGGCTCGCCTTCTGTTGCGGACAGGATAGAAACTACGGGACGCCTCTACAATGATATAGCAAGAGAGCTTCATGTCGTGGGTCCTGTGGCGCGTGCCTCCGGGATCTACAGGGACACGAGGCGCAATCATCCCTATGCTGCATATGCCGAATTGGATTTCAAGGTGCCTGTCCTCAAGTCAGGCGATGTCAATGCCAGGACAAGGATACGCTCTGATGAGGTATATGAATCCATAAGTATGATCGAGACGGCGCTTTTCCGTCTCCCTGATGGTGATATAAGATCGAATATCAAAGAAATCCCCGATGGTTATGCACTGGGATACACTGAAGCCCCAAGGGGAGAAACACTCTACTGGGTAATGATCGAGAATAACCGAATAGAGAGATGCAAGGTGCGAGACCCGTCGTTTTGCAACTGGCTCGCCATAGAGTATGCCGTTCTTGATAACATCGTACCTGATTTTCCGATAATCAATAAAAGCTTAAGCTTATCGTATTCTGGCAACGATATGTAGGTGGAAAGATGTTCGAGATCCTGAAACAGACCTTAAAAACAGGGACAGTAACCGCGAATTATCCCAAAAAACCTGACATAGCGCCTGAGGGATTCCGCGGAAAACCGCAGCTTCTCTCAGATAAGTGCACCTATTGCGGCGAATGCGCAGCTGTCTGCCCGCCGGGTGTTATCTGGCTTGAAGAAGAAAAAGGTGGAAAAACTCTTACATTATCATATTGCGGGTGCATTTTCTGCGGAAGGTGCGAAGAAGTATGCCCTTACGCTGCCATAAAGCTCACGCAGGAATATGAGCTTGCATCAAAGACGAAAGATGACCTTCTAACGAGTATATCGAGGAAGTTATGACTGTCGAAGCTGAAATCGAGATAATGGGTCAGCACCTCAACGAGAGGATAAAAAAAATATTTGGGAGATCGCTCCACATACGCGAGGTGGACGCGGGTTCGTGCAATGCCTGCGAAGTGGAGGTGAACGCTTTATCCAATCCCATATATGACATCGAGCGCTTCGGTCTCCATATCGTGGCATCCCCGCGCCACGCGGATATGCTGCTCGTGACCGGGCCAGTGACGCGGAATATGGAACTTGCGCTCCTGAAGACCTATAACGCCACTCCTGAGCCGAAGCTCGTGGCTGCCATGGGATCGTGTGCCTGCAACGGTGGCATTTTCGGCGATACCTACGCAAGCGGAGGCGGCGTGGACAGATTTATTCCCGTGGATGTGTACATTCCCGGATGCCCGCCCAGGCCCCAGGCCGTGATATTCGGACTCATGGTGGCTCTTGACAAGCTTGATCAGAAGATTAGGAAAATGGAGGTAAAGGCATGACAAAGTACGAGATACTGGTAGCCACGGACGGCTCTGAATATGGAAAGAAAGCGGAAATAGCTGCGATGAAGATAACTAGGTCATATAATATCCGCATTGCGGCCATCTATGTCGCGGTGGGCAGCAAGGATTCGGAGCGCGAGGAGCGCGTTGCAAAAGGCGAGGAAGTTCTGAACCGCGTGGTGGAGACCGGCGCTTCCATGGGAGTCGAGGTGAACAAGCTGCTGGTCGGAGTGAGTATGCAGCGGATGCCGCAGCAGGGCGCGATGGCTGATACGATAGCGCGTGCCATTCTGGATGCTGCGGAAAAGTATAAGGTGCATACCATCGTGCTGGGAGGCAAGGGAGAGAGCGAGATCAATCCCGAGCTCGGGAGCGTGGCGCTCGCCGTGGTGAAGAAGTCAAGGTGCTCGGTGCTGGTGGCGAGGTAAAATCAGGGAAAAGAAAAAAATGAAAAGGGTTATCAACTCTTAAATTATATTTGTCGAAATAAATCATGGAACAGGATTTAGCCCGTATCGGTGTTTCTCTCCCCGAGAATTTACTTGAAAAATTCGATGAAATAATTACAAAAAGAGGTTATTCTTCACGTTCTGAAGGTATCAGGGATGCAATAAGGGGTTATATCCGTTACTATACCTGGATGGGCGAGGTTGAAGGCGAAAGGGTGGGGACAATCTCACTGGTATATGACCACAACCAGAGAGGGTTGGTCAATTCATTGCTTGAGATAGAGCATGAGTTCTCTGAAATAATTCGTTCTTCCCTTCACATGCATATAAATCATGATATGTGCATGGAAGTATTGCTCATGAGAGGAGAGGGCAGGGATGTCAAGGCTGTTACCGAGAAGATAATGGCTCTCCGGGGCGTGAAGCATGTCAAACTCACAACCATAGTTCCGGAAGAAGAAATGTAAATAATGCATTATGCGCGAATTTATCCTCTACTCCAGAACAGGAAGAACTGATTCAAGGTTCCATAGCCTGAGAGAAGCCGGGAGACTGGATGTGGTTTACCAGTCTATATTGATGGCGCTTTTCCGCTCCCATGCGCTGCGCAGGGATGTCGTATTCCATGCCATCCTTGGAGGTGCACCGAACCCGCCCTTAGAGCTTACGGTTGATGGGGAAAAACTGAGGGATGTGCGCACGGATGAGCGCACATGGGAAGACATCCTGAGAAAGGTTCTCTCGGGCAGGGCTCACCCCGGAATTTACATTAAAAAAAACAGTCTTCAGCAACTGGTTAGGGAGAAAAAAAACATTTTTGTACTGGAAGAATCGGGTGAGAGCATAAGGACCATCGATCTGGGGACAGACCCTGTGTTTGTACTGGGTGACCAGGTGGGTCTGCCAAAGAAGGATGAAGAGTTCGTGTTGAGATATGGCAAAAAAGTTTCAATTGGCGAAAAGGCGTACCTTGCTTCAGCATGCGTCTGTATTATTAACTATATCCTGGATTTGCGGGAATCTGGTTGAGAGGCGCAGAGCAATTATAAATTCTCCGTGTCTTGGCGCCTCCGAGCGTTTTTTATCGGCGCTGTTAATGTTTTGATTTACAGAAGTTTTAACACGTCACTTTTCGTAGAAATCATCATGCATCAGTTTTAATATCAAATCCGGAGTGCTTCAATAAATCTTTTCCAGCCAAATCCCATTCATTATACCCAACATCAGTTATAGATCCCCTGATTACCCCGTCTTTGATATTCCACAAATGAGCTGAATGTTCATCTATAGTTGAATAAGCAGATGGAACTGTTATTTTTATCATTCTTTATTCCTCCAGCAATTTGAACCGAATATGCACCTTCTTATAAAATGCGTTAGCCTGCGCATACACAAAAAGACCTTTGAATATACGCTTCAAACGTATATAAACTACCCTTATGCACCTATTTCACAATTCACCTGTGCGTAAAATATGCCACAACCCCATCCCCGCCAACGCTGTCAATCCTCACAAACCCGAACCTCTCGAATTATTTAAACAGCCTCCAAAAACTATATCATCCTACCAATCCAAATCAATATTAGAGAGTAGCGGGAGGTGAATAAAATGACAAGAGAACTTGATTGTAAGTCAGCGGGTGCAACAGACTGTCCCTTCTTCCTTCGCACCGAGAGCGATGATGAGCTTGTATCCATAGCCCAGCAGCATGCCAAGAAAATACATAAAATGGACGTGTCAAGGGCAGACGTTCTCAAGATGTCAAGGAAGGCGTAGGCATCTTTTTTTATTTTTTTGCGCTCAGTCCCCAGCAAATCCAAAATGTTATGCAGAGACGATGATTATAGATGCTATTTATTTTTGTCGATATATTCCTTTAAGGCAGCGGCATTGTTATATTTCTCCTCTTTTGCCCCGTAAAGTAAAGTGACTCCGCCGCGTGCTTTTCCGATAATCAAATCCACCAGTTCTTTTTTACCCTTTAATTCTTCAAAATACCTGCTCTTGAACTCATCCCATTTCTTTGGGTCATGTGCAAACCACTTTCTGAGCGTATCGCGGGGTGCGATATCTTTTAACCATAAATCCACTTTTACCTTATCCTTGCTCAAACCCCGTGGCCAGAGCCGATCCACCAGTATTCTAAAACCATCATCTCTATCTGGTTCGTCGTATACTCTTTTTATTTTTATCATTGCTCCCTCGTGCTCCGTATCCCACCGCACTCCAGGATTATGTCTCTTCAGATTTTCATTTCAGCAATTTTCTCATAGCCTGCTTGCATACGCTGACTCCGGGCGCGCCCGCAGTAACTAGACCACACCCAGTGTGTCCAGAATCTCTTTCTTGGTAGCGCCCTGGTGAATTGCGCTCCTCATCTGTGCCTCGGCGCAGTCGGGACACAGTCTTCCAGCTACGACGGCTAATGCCATCAGCACCTTTACCTTTGCAGGGAGAGCGGTGTCTGTCCATAATGCCTCGTCGCTATCGCGATAAAGCTTAAACCATGCAGGTGCATGCTCTCCTACGAGCTGCTGAATCTCGGGCACGAAGCCCATACTTTTTCTAGCAATATCAAGCTGTTCTTTAACCTCTTTTTTCGCCATAGAAATTCCTCCCATCATTAGTTTGTAAACTCTCCAGCTTAAATCTACCGAGGTTTATATCCACATCCGCCCTGTGGGTGAGCACGATCATGCTGGCTGTTGATTTTACGTCATACAAATGACCGTTAGATTCTAAAAGTGCAACAAGGCTCTGTTTTAATTTCTCGACTGCTTCTCTGGTTCTATAACCATGAGAAACTATTACAGTATCATTATCGATATCCACCCTGTCTGCGACCCTGGAAGTCTCATAAACCTCTTTTATCAGAAATAGTATCTCTTTTAAAGGTATTTCCCTGATTGGTTTTTTTGCCAGGTTTTCTATCGTTATTTCACCTGCCGGTACTTTACCTGCAAGCAGATCCTCGAAGTAATTCCTGTGAACCGTGACCATATTGTAATTGCTCAAAATATGTCGGTTTATCAAAGCCTTCCAGAAAGCAGGACGGTTATTTATGGTCTTTATTAACTCATCCATCCCTCCAAAAAAGGCAATTAAGCTTTTCTGAGCTTTCGTCTTATTCGACCTGGACAGTTCAAGTTTTATACACTCATTTAAATCGGTAATAGACTTTATCTCAAGCGGCGCTTGGTCTATTGAATTTTTAATCAGGTACTGGGACAGTATGCTGGCGATGAATCTTATTTTCGGATGGGGACCTCTTATTTCTATCAGTACCTCATGGGGAACCACATTGCTATCGTATTTTAGAGAAAGGTTAACACCCCAATCAAGTCCACTGAACCTGCGCTTCAGGTGATCTTCAAGTTCATTCATCGAATTTATCAGCAAAGGATCTATCAGTTCATCGAGAATGTTATCAGGAATAAGCGCATCTTCCACGTGATCAAGCATCCAGTTAAATAAGGATTTGTCTATGGCAGACCAGTTCGTGCGCGGACTGTACCTTTCTGCGCTGGCTATCAACTCTTTGATGGCATCTCCAAAATTACCGTTATGCTTTTCCAGGTACGGTTTCATCATCTTGATGTGCTCACAATCAATGGAAATACGCCTTGAAACATTCATATTTATCTCCCGCATTCCGGAGTTCTCTTCTCTCCCTGCAAGCCATGCATTCTGATCTTATGCTTCATTTCTGGATGTCCTTAGCTCATGGCAAGAAATGCCCCATCAAAAGATGGGGTTTCCTGCAAACTTTTACCTGACCTTGCCTTTCTGTACCTCTTCGAGCAAGATATCCTTCTCCTTCCTCAGCTCTGCCTCCCTGCGGGCAATGGCTCTAATAGCCTCCGTGGGTTTTATGGAAACTTCAATCCTGTGCTTTCTTTCTTTACTGAGAACGAAAAGCCCATAGCCCATATATGCAACGAAAGCCGCTGGAATGCCGAACAACCATCCTGCAGCGAACGCTATAAAGAATTCAGCCGGATAGTAATACGCTACCCCCATAACTGCTCCAGCAATGGAAGCAGCCGCAATATATTTGAAACCGTTCTTCATTTGTCTTACCTCCCTTATTTATTTTTTACTAACAATTGGTTTTATGTAATGTCAACATTAAAAGAACATTCAGCAACTGCTTGACAAGAAAATTGAGTTTATGGCAAAAAACATCCATGTTTGCCAATAGTTTAGCAGGAAAATTGAGTTTATGGCATAAGCAGTGATATTTGCCGGCGGGCAAAAATAACTTACAGAATATATGTCTTAACTGCCTCGACCAGTACCTGATATGAAATCCACAGCATCCAGATACTGATTGCTAAAAAAAATATCGTGAACAGTAACTTTGCAAACCCTGTACTCATGTTATAGCGTCCCGTGCTCTCAATTTTACTTACTGGAGCATTGATTACATAGTTCTCCATTACCTCTTCATATTCGAGAGGATGCTCATGGCGCAGCTCCTCTTCTGGAATTTTACCTGTTAACCAGGACATATTTGGGAATTTTCCCAGATGCTCATCATAGAAGTGTCCGATGAATATTGCAATGGAAGCAAGAACTGCCTCCCATGTGTGGAAAAGGTTAGCAATCTGGATGAATCCTATCGGAAAGTACTGCATAGCCTCAAAGGGCTTCCACATCAATATCCCGGTGAAACCCATAATGACTGCCCCAAATCCTGCTCCGAAATATTCGAACTTCTGTTTCCATGTATATCTCCCGAATCTGGGATGCTCATCCGAGTATCGCAGTGAATATCGAATCTGCTGCAGAAAGTTGCTAATATCATCCGTATTAAATAATATATCAAAACGTAGTTTCTCCAAAATAATATGGTAAACCACATGATATACGCTTACACCGATCATTATCAGACCCGCAGAGTGGTGTATAAAGGTCCTGTTATCAAAGCCGCCTACAGATGCAATCATCCATTTAGACCACCATTCATCAGGGAACTTCAGGGGAAAACCCGTATATGCCAGCAATATAAACGTTGTAAAAAATATTATATGCTCGATACGCTGGTTAAGGGTGAACCTCTTGAATTCAAACTCCGGCACCTCATTCCCTCCTTCTTATCTCGAACCTTGAAGTAATATCAAGAGATATAAGCCCCAGCGTGAAAGTGATTTCAAAAAGTATCATTAGCATGTAGAAATAGGTTACAAGTTTTTTGGCATCAATGGATAGTAAGTAAACAGACTGGCCTTCATGAATCTTACCTCCATAAATCAGCGTACTCTGACCAGGGTGGCAGCCGGGTTTTCCACATGTAGAAGGAAGATTTGCTGGATATATTGATGACGTGGGATCGCTTTGATCTTTAGTATCATGGTTTTCATGACAATCAGGACATGTTGCAACTCCTTTTCCTCCTGAAATAAGTGCTTTATAGTGATATGAATTTTTATAGGTATCGAATCTGTCCGTCTGAATCCCGTAGTACCATGCGCTCATCTTGGTCTGATTTTCATGACAACTTGCGCAGAGTTGAGGAACATTTCCTGAATAGGTCATGGATTCGGGATTTTTGGAGGATAGAATATCGTGCGTTCCGTGGCAATCTGTGCATGTAGCTGCTATTGCATGTCCTTTTTCAAGCTCTTTCCAGTGTATGCTTTCTTTGTATAGTCTGGTCTCTTCACTATGGCATTTGGAGCATAAATCCGAGATATTAGTTCGTGTTGGTACCCCTGTAAAATTTATGCTCATGACGTTTACAGATATTGTGGAGCCGTTGACGTGTATTTCTCCGCCGTGACAGTCCGCGCATGAAATGTTCCCAGTAAAGTGTACGCTTTCCTTTAACTCATTCACCTGCTGGGAATGGCAGTGGAAACATGATACATCCTCGTTTTGCCCGGATACAGCTTCGACCCCTGCCAGTATTAGGAAGAGTCCAGCGATGAAGAATAAAGCCAATCTGTTCATACTCAAGCCCGGAAAAATCCACGGTTACTATTTTATCACGGCGCCGGATTGTTCATACATGATTCTTTCTTTCTCTAGTTTGAGTTCTTCCTCCCTGCGCGCAATGGCTTTCATAGCCTCAGTTGGTTTTACAGTCACTGTTATCCTGTTCTTCCTGTCCCTCATAGACACTACAAGCCCATAGGCCAGAAGTACAACAGCAGCTGCTGGAATAAGGAACAGCCATCCCACTACGAAAGCCATAAAAACTCCAGCTATCAAAGAAGCTGTGTACTTTGCCCATCTGGGCATCTTCCATTTTTCCCTGTTAAATTCGTCCATGTTGCATTTACTCATACCGATGTCCTCCCTTTCTCGCTTCGACCCCTGCCAGTATTAGGAGGAGTCCAGCGATGAAGAATAAAGCCAATCTGTTCATACTCAAGCCCGGAAAAATCCACTGGTTACTATTTTATCACGGCGGTGGATTCTTCATACACGATTCTTTCTTTCTCTTGTTTGAGTTCTTCCTCCCTGCGCGCAATGGCTTTCATAGCCTCAGTTGGTTTTACAGTCACTGTGATCCTGTTCTTCCTGTCCCTCATAGATGCTACAAGCCCATAGGCCAGAAGTACAATAGCAGCCACTGGAATAAGGAACAGCCATCCCAGTACGAAAGCAATAAAAACTCCAGCTATCAAAGAAGCTGTGTACTTTGCCCATCTGGGCATCTTCCATTTTTCCCTGTTAAATTCGTCCATGTTGCATTTACTCATACCGATGTCCTCCTTTTCTCGAAAAACAACTTATATATCAAAATCACTATCAGGATTAATGGAATGCCCGGAGACACCCACAAAACAAAAGCCATGAACGCCTCTGCCGGGTAATAATAAGCAGATGCCATAACTGCTCCAGCTGCTGCCGCAGCTGCAACATATTTTATTCTTTTAGCCATGAATTGCTCCCTATAACTGACAGTCTCTCAATATTTTGTTATCCAATCTCAAATTTTATTTCTCCTTCAGATACTATTTTTATTATTCCTTCGTTAAATAATTATTGTTAATTATTAATAATTACCAATGGTTAATAACGACTTAATTTTTAAGCACTCGAATCCAGCGGCGCCTGCCTCTTCACCCTGCGTTTCTGTCACGGTGTTCGTATCATCACCTCACAAAAATTATCCCCGTGAGTTAATAATTTCTTAATTTCTAATTCTGCTTTATCTCCAAACGCATAGTCAAGTGCCCCCTTGAATGTTTCCCGTATTGTATGGCAAACATAAGTATCAAACATATCGCCTTCTGAGGCGATATTGCATTTATTGATTCTATAAAGCAGATTTCTCCCCTCCAGCTTCCAATCACTTTCCCTGTGCAGTTTGGAATCTATTATCGTTAAAGCCTTCTGGAAAGTTTCCAGGTTCCAGGTCTTGATATTCTTTTCTCTTTCATACTCCTGCATCAAGGATTCGCCGATTCTTCTGCCTAAAGCATTCAGGGATACAGGTATGTCCGGGGTATCCTTAAGCCCTTTAAGAAAACCCATGAACATTAACAATTCCTGGTCCACTCTGCTGTTGCTGGTTTTCAAATTTTCCACAATTTCATTGATTTTTACACCTACATCCGGACGATGCGTGAGCACAATCATGCTGGCTGTTGATTTTACATCATACAAATGACCGTTAGATTCTAAAAGCATGACAAGGCTCTTTTTTAATTTCTCGATTGCTTCTGTGGTTCTATAACCATGATACACTATTACAGTATCACTATCGATATCCACCCTGTCGGCAACCCTTGCAGTTTCATAAACCTCTTTTATCAGAAATAGCATCTCTTTTAAAGGTATTTCCTTGATTGGTTTTCTTGCCAGGTTTTCTATCGTTATTTCACCTGCGGGTACTTTACCTGCAAGCAGATCTTCAAAGTAATTCCTGTGAACCGTGACCATATTGTAATTGCTTGAAATATGTCGGTTTATCAAGGCCTTCCAGAAAGCAGGGCGGTTATTTATGGTCTTTATTACTTCATCCATCCCGCCAAAAAAGGCGATTAAGCTTTTCTGAGCGTCCGTCTTATTCGATCTGGACAGTTCAAGTTTTATACAATCATTTAAATCGGTAATAGACTTTATCTCAAGCGGCGCTCGGTCTAGTGAATTTTTTATCAGGTACTGGGATAGTATGCAGGCGGCAAATCTTATTTTGGGATGGGAACCTCTTATTTCTATCAGTACATCGGAAGGATGTTTTTCATTATCGTATTTCAGTACGAGATCAATATTCCACCCGAGTTCGCCAAGTCGGTGATTGAGGTAATCTTCCAGTTTACTCATCGAATTTATTAGACCTGGATCAATTATTTCATCTAATACAGTATCGGGAACAAGAGTACCATCTATCTCGTTCAGTATCCATTCGAATAAAGAGCTGTCTATTGCCAATGAAGCAGCTGGAAGCCCTGTTTCCCCTGCCTTTTCGATTATCTCCCTAACTGCTGCGCTGAAATTGCTGCTGTGCTTTTCCACATATGGTTTCAGCTTCTCGACACAGTCTTTGTCAAGTGAGATATGCTTTGTAACAATCATTGTAATTCGTTCCACTATTCATATTCAAATGCTGTTTTTCCCCGTTTTGTTATCTGACTTTGCTTATGGAAAAATGCCATTTATTACGACAAAGCCAATATGTTTCATCCTATCGTATTATGTTTAACTTTTCAGCTTAAATATTTTGCTATATAAAATCGACAAAAAAATAAACACCTTTATTTTATATCCTATCCAGCCTTTCCACTATCCCTTTATAAAACCCGCACCAATCCTCAAACTCGCATCCAGAGTTCCATGGCATGCCATCTCTGAATTCTTTGACAATATCAAAATACTCCTCTGGGAACCAGGGCGCCTTGAAATCAAACTGGTCAAAGTCGCCCCACTCCTCAAGAGTATCAAGCGGCTTTAGCCCGTATTTAAGCGAGGCTTCATAGAGAGGGGTGTGCGGATATGGTGTGAAAAACGAAAGCAGTATGTCCAGGTGAGAAAGTCTGCCCTTCTCCCCGTACGCGCATATAATCCTGTGAATCTCATTGAATGTACTTTTCACCTCCTCCTTTGCATCCATACCAGGGATTCCAACCATGAATGAACCGCGAATGTCAATATTATGCTTAATGCACTTATCCACGCAAGCTTTAATCTGGCTCACCTTTGCTCCTTTGTTCATCGCATCCAGCGCTTCCTGATATCCGCTTTCAAAGCCGATGAAAATCTCATAAATTCCGGCTCTTCGCACGAGCGCCCAGACCTCATCCCCTAATCGCGAAAGCAGCTCCATCCTGCCGTTGACGCTGGTCAGGCGGATGCCAAGGCCTTTTTCAATCAATAGCCTGCACAACTCTTTCACCCGCCTTACATTCAGGAAGAAATCACTGTCACGTATCATGAACGTGTCTATATTGTAGGTCTTTGCCAGATGTTCAAGCTCCGAGACCACGGTTCCGGGCGCAAGTCCTGACCAGTGTCTGGCGCAGAAAACGGGTTCTGAGCAGAAATTGCACCCAGATGCACAGCCCTGACTGGCGTAATAATCGAGGCAGCGAGCGCCGAACTTATAACCCTTGATGTGCCGCTCTACATCGATCATATCATATGGAATGGGAGGAAAAACATTAATATTTTCAAATTTCTGCTCAGGATTGCTTAAGAGCTTCCTGCCTTCTTTGTACGAAACACCCGGAATACCGTTAAGTGATTCTTTATTCTGAAGCCTTTCCATAACCTCTTTAAAAGTTAGCTCGCCCTGTCCTCTGATAACGATGTCGATGTGAGGATTTCTGAGCGTCTGCATAGGCTCCGTGGATGGGTGATACCCTCCCCAGATTATTGGTAGAGCGGGGTAGTGTTCCTTAACAGCGGCGCAAACGTCTATTCCATCGCGAATCTGGTAGCATGTCATGCTGCTTACCGCTAAGCACAGTGCGTTTTTGCATGCTTTGAGAATCTGCTCTTTATAATCAACATCCACAACGGCATTGATAATCCTGACATCAAAATCATCCCTGACCATTCTTGCTATGGCAAGCAAAGAAAGCGGAACATTGACAAGAGGAACCTGCAACGAAACAGTTTTCTTATTTAGAAGAGCGACTGGATGCTTTACAGGCATGGGGTTGAACAGAATGATGGTGCTCGTTTTTGCGCTCATATATGCCTTTCTCTGCCTGTTACTACAGCACCAGTCAATATAAGTCCGCGCCATGGCAACCTGCTTGATAAGATGGCTGTTAGAAAGTACCTTTATGTATTCTCTTGATATACGAATTAGCATGAAGAGAATTATACCCAGGAAAATTGAGCGTTACTGTGCAGATAACACAACCCCAGAATCAAAACTTCTGCTCGACCTCGTCGTTGAGACCTATTCGACGACACCCTTTCCAGAAATGCAGGTGGGACATCTTGAAGGTGCTTTCCTGCGGATGCTGGTTCGCTTAGTTTCGGCAAAGAGTGTTCTTGAGCTTGGGACGTTTACAGGATACAGCACGCTCGTTATGGCAGAGGGATTACCCCAGGACGGGAAACTGGTTACATGCGATATCGATCCTGAGGCAACAGACATCGCAAAACGATACTGGAGGCGCAGTCCGCACGGTGGGAAAATAGAACTCAAGCTCGGTCATGCGCTTGAAACACTCAAAACCATCGAAGGTCCTTTCGACCTTGTTTTCATAGATGCGGATAAGGATAATTATATTAATTACTGGGAATTATGCATGCCCAAGACCCGCCGCGGCGGTTTACTGGTAGTTGATAACGTGCTCTGGAGCGGCAGTGTTCTTGACCCAAAAGATAAAACAGATAAAGCGATTGCAGAATTCAACAGGCATGTATCCAGGGATAAACGTGTGGAAGTTGTGATGCTCCCTGTTCGCGATGGTATGACGCTGGCATGGAAGTTCTGAGATTATCGCCAACTCACCGCAGAGGCGCAAAGACCGCAAAGCAGAGATTGATAATACTGTCAACTACGCATCAATAAACGTGACGAGTTTCATGCCGCAAGCGAGATTTTTAGGTCAATCCTGCAAAATATATTGTATATTAGGATAACTATCAATACGAATTGAAATATATGACACATATACTATAATTGATAGATATTTTATTATTTATTATTTAAGGAGTTTTAAAATATTTTTTATCTCTATCATCTAATTCCTCAAATTCTTTTTTTCTTACATACACTAGTTCATTTTGCCCGATTCCCCTTATTTCAACCATTTTCAAAATATATCTTTCTCTAGGATTTTTATTCATACCAGTTTCTATATCAAATCCCCTCTTTTGAAAACAAAAACGTAATCCATATAATTTTTGAAGACGAGAGGCGATGTTTATACAAGGACCAACGTAATCTTGTCCGTTACCTATTGATAAAACAGCTCCCTTTGCAACTCCACATCGGAGTCTAGGTGGGGGAGTTACATATTTTTTTGCTAGGTTATCTTTAACAAATTTCTCATAATGATTGCATATATTATCAAGAGATAGTACTATATTACATGCCATAGATTGTACACTTTCATATGTTTTTGTCCCTTCATCTTTTAGTTGATTTGATAATTCTTTACTATTAATTTTCCATAATAGAAGAACTCCATCGCCTAAAAATTTTGAAAAATAAGGCAATTCTGACCAGAGTGTTGCTTTACCTTTGTCTGTATTCTCGATTTCATCGGTAATTTCATCTCGAATTTCTTTATATAACCAATAGAGAAAATCGTTTAGAAATGAAGGAACAGAAAGATGAGGGTCAACTTGCTTGCAAAAGTCGGTAAAACCCTCCAAATCAAAAATTGCTGCAATGACCTCTTGTGTCTCAGAAATAATATTTATACTACCAATGCCAAGTAAAGATGGATTGAATTTATCTAAATCAGAAATTGAAATAAGTATATCAACCGCTTCGCTATTCTCTGTGTTTGTAATTGTATAGTCATAATCTGGATTGAAAATCATAAATTCATTTTATATAATCTGTATAGTTCAAATATTTTTGCTTGATATTCAGATTGAATTTTTTTGATATCTTAAAAAATAACATTAACGTAATTACAATCAATCTTAACCCTTGTATTAAGGTAATATATTGCACATTGGGATAACCACCACCATGAATTGAAACGGTCACAGCAGACGCCAAGATTTATTAACACGAAAATTCATGACTCATATAACAATCCTTCGTTGGAGGTCAGTATGATTGGCAAACCAAAAATAAAAGCGGGAGAAAAGCCTTCGGTGAAGTATGCTGCATACGTGGCAGGCATTCTGGAAAGGGAAGGGGAAAAAGCACTTGGAGCGACTGTCAGGGCACAGCATGAGCTTGGGGCGAAATATGCAAAAGCACAGCTTGCGGCGCATAAAATCAAAGGAAAAGATGCAAGGGCAGCAGGGGCAGTTTATAATAACCTTCTTCGGGAACTTGGGATGGAGCACAGCATTATAGAGGACACGAATAAGCGCTTTGTGGTGCAAACCAAAGGATGCCCGTTTCTTGATGAGTGGAGAAAGGAAGAAGCGGATGAATCAAAGCTATGCGAGAGTTTCGGGAAAAGCTTTGTTCAGGGACTCTGTAAAAGCGTGAATCCAAGGCTGAGATACAGTGTCACAAGGATGATGTCTAAAGGCGACCCGTATTGCGAAGAGAGAATTGAGCTTGCCTGAAGGCTTGATGGACAAACCTCATAAAACCATAGAGCTTATCTTGCCTTCCCAGGCAGGAGAGCTTGAAGCCCTTCTCACGCTTCCTGTTCCTGAACCCGCGCATTATCCTGCAGTTGCGGTTATCTGCCATCCCCATCCGCTCTACGGCGGCTCGATGCACAGCAAGGTTGTGGTAACGGCATCCCATGCATTTCTCGACCTCGACATACCTTCCCTGCGCTTCAATTTCCGGGGAGTGGGAAAAAGCAGCGGGAAATACGATAACGGCAGAGGCGAGACTGATGACGTAAGGGCAGCCATTGACCACGCAGCGGGGAAAGGAGACAAAATAATTATTGCCGGTCACTCCTTCGGGGCATGGGTGGGCATGAAGGCTGGATGCGGGGATGCACGCGTGAAAGTGATGATTGGAATCGGGACGCCTGCAGGCTTCGGTGATATGGATTTTCTTATGCAATGCGGAAAACCCAGGCTGTTCATCCACGGCACTCTGGATACGCTCATACCCATAGGAAAAATGGAGAAGCTTTGCCAGGAAATTCCTGAGCCAAAGAAGCTTATTCAAATCGGGGCAGACCACTTCTTCACCGGGAAGCTTGATGAACTGGCTGATGTTGTGCGGAAACTGACAGAAGAATATTTAACACTTCAGGATTAGACGAACGCTAACCTTATACGATTACCGGGCATATTAGCTCCATTCACATATTTATATAAAATTATAATTACAGGTAAATATGATATTTGAAAAAATCCCAACCGTTCCAACAGCAGAAGAACTCCTTGACAAATCCTTCCGCCGCGCTGCAAGAGCAAAGCATGGAAAACGGATTCTTGACCGCGAGTCAAAATTAAAAGCCGAGGAATCCATGCTCCTGACGGCTGCAAACATCCTGAGCGATAACCTCATAAGCGTAGTCAGAAAGTTCCCGAGCTTTGACCAGTTCGATGAACCCGCCGATAAAGAACAGATATCGGGTTCACCAAAGTTTGATGAATCCGTCAAAAAAGAACAGATAACATTGGATTCATCAAAGATGCCGCCTTTTTACCGTGAGCTTGCCGATATACTCGTGGGCGTGGAAGAGATGAAAATGAACCTCGCCTCAGTGCAGTGGGCAGGCAATAAAATACACGAGATGGCAAGAAAGTACGTGGGCATGATGCGCGACGCCGAGGACGCAAAAGTGGTGCGCAAACAGGCATTCGGAAGGATTTCTTCGATCATAAACAGCATCGACGGCAACCTGCGCTTCCTCAACGAGGCGCGCAATAAACTTAAAAAACTGCCGGATATCGGCGAAGGTCCTGCAATCGTGGTCGCGGGCTACCCGAACGTGGGCAAATCCAGCTTCGTGGCGCTTGTGAGCAGCGCGAGACCCGAAATAGCCCCGTATCCCTTTACCACGAAAGGGCTTGCCGTCGGGCATTTCACACGGGACAATATTAGATACCAGGTCATCGATACGCCAGGGCTGCTTGACCGACCTCTTGAGGAGAGGAACGAGATAGAGCTTCAGGCAATCTCGGCGCTGAAGCATGTGGGAAAGGCGGTTCTTTATATCATCGATCCTTCCGAGACATGCGGATATACACTGGATAAGCAGATGCATCTTCTTGAGGAGATAAAAAAAGAGTTCATGGTGCCTGTACTTGTTGCAGCGAACAAGATCGATATTTCGGCGCCGGCTGAGGGCGTTGATATGAGCATGTCCACGCTTACGGGAGAGGGCGTGAAAGAGGTGCTTGAAAGGCTCATGGGAATGCTCGGGTAGTATTATATATCATACGATAGTATGATTAAATATGCTATCTGAATGGAGGAAATTCAAAGGGTGGTGCGTTTTAGAGTTTTTCCTTTCAAAGCCTGAGAACAAAATCCATATCAAAAGGCTTGCAAGAGAACTGAACATCAGCCCGCAAACGTCGAACAGGTACCTGAGGCTTTACGAGGCAGAAGGACTTCTGATATCAGAAACCGCGGGAAATGTCGTGCAGTTTTATTTGGATAACGAGCATCCTCTGGTGAAGGATTTGAAAAGATTGTATCTTGATATGCAAATGCATGAGGGTAAATCAACGAAAGAAGCTCTGCAATCCGATTTTAGTGTAAAGAATGACTATATGGAATATGTTTATGAAGAAGAATAAGTATGCGATAGAGATATCTTCTATAGCGAACTAAACTTCAGCGCCGCACGTTCACATGGAGTCGGTGCACAGTTGCATTTTATTTTTTCATCACATCCCGCATCATCTTAATCGAGCACAACTCCCCGCACATGCTGCACGTATCAACATTCTTACTTCTTACATGGATCTCCCGCGCTTTCTCGCTGTCAATGGCAAGTCCGAACTGCCTGTTCCAGTCCAAATCACGCCGAGCCAGCGCCATCTCGCGGTCAAAGGCGCGCGCCCTCTCGCGAACGCCTTCTTTCACGAGGTCGGCTGCATGTGCAGCTATTCTCGTTACTATCGCGCCTTCCTTGATGTCCTCGACATTCGGCAGAGCCAGATGTTCGGAAGGCGTTGTCATGCACAGGAAGTCCGCGCCGTGCATCCCGGCCACAGCCCCGCCTATCGCGGCTGTGATATGGTCGTACCCCGGCGCGATATCGGTAACAAGCGGACCGAGGAGGTAAATCGGCGCATTATCGGTGAGGTGCTTCATCGCAGTCACGGAAAGCCCGATCTCGTCGATGGGAACATGCCCAGGACCTTCGACCAGCGTCTGCACACCTTTAGCCCTTGCCCTTTTCACAAGCTCGCCGAGAATTATGAACTCCTCGAATTTAGCCCTGTCAGAAGCATCGTTGATACACCCCGGGCGCATGCCATCGCCAAGGCTTATTGTAAGATCGTATTCTCGTGCTATTTCGAGCAGGTAATCGTATTCAGAATAAAAAGGGTTCTCCCTGTCATTATGCTTCATCCACGCTATTGTGAAAGCGCCTCCGCGGCTCACCACGTCAAGTATCCTGTCGCTTTTTTTCAGGCGCTCAAAAGACGACAGCGTCACGCCTGCATGGATGGTAACAAAATCGATACCATCATCCGCATGTTTTCTTATTGCGTTGAACATATCATCAGAGGTCATGTTCTCGATCCCCCTGCTTGCCGCCTGGTATATGGGAACAGAGCCTACAGGCACGTTCACTGCGTCGATAATGCGTTTACGTATCAAATCAAGGTCGCCGCCTGTGGATAGATCCATTATTGTATCTGAGCCGTATCTTTCTGCTGTTTGGGCTTTTTTCACCTCGGCCTCGATATCAACATAATCCCTCGACGTGCCCACGTTGGCATTAATCTTGGTGCGCATCAACTTGCCGATACCAATGGGTTCTGATTTGCTGTTGATGTTCTTGGGGATAACGAGAAACCCCTGCGCCACAAGATTTTTTATTGCCTCGGCATTGACACCCTCTTTTGCAGCAACGGATTTTATCTCTTTTGTCACAACGCCGGCGTGAGCCATTTCCATTAACGTCGTCATGCCTTCCTCGACCCGAACATTTTTTGATAAAGGCTAATCTCACGTTTTGCTCTGGATTTTTTGGGGACTTCTTTGACAGGTTCAACTTTAGGTTCGGTTTTGCCTCCCTTTTCCATATCTTGCGCCGGCTGGGGCACTTTTTCCTTATCTGTAACAGGGACTTTAACCACAGGCACGCTTGCGCCTCCATGCTTGCTCTTTCGTGTCCTTATATCTACCAGTATGGGGCGCTCGATGTAAGTGCTCACTATCATCGCTACGCCGGGGGAAAGGCGCTTGATATCCTCCTCAACGTCCGAGCTTATGCCTTCAAGACCTTTGCTTATGGCTTTTAAGTCATTGGGGTTTGTGACCTTCATGATTATCTGCGTATTGCACTGCGAGAGCACGTTCTTGTCCACGCGGGCGGGGCGCTGCGAAATGACCATGAGCCCGAGACCGAATTTCCTGCCTTCTGATGCGATGGTGCGCAGGATATCCGTGCTCACAGTCCTCTCAAATCCCTTCTCTGGACAGAAATTGTGCGCCTCCTCAAGCACAAGCATGCATGGGGGAATCACGGCAAGCTTTCGCGCCTCGAAAATATCAGTGCACAGCTTGGACACTATCATCGCCTGGAGGTCGGGATTCACGCCTCTCATATCGATTATCGAGGCTCTGCCTTCCTGTACCAGTTCGTTGATCGATGTGGCTTTATCTGATAGTATGCCCGTCTCCCTCAACGCCTCAAGCTTATTGATAACGTTCCATTTGACCTTGCTCTTGTTCTGCCCCACTTCAAAGATTATGTCATCTATGGTATATTTCTCTTTTTCAGCCTTGAGTTTTGAGACCGCCTCGAACAGTATCCCTGTCTCGTTCTGCGACCTGTCTTCAGAAAAAAACTGCACGAACTCTTTTATGCCCAGGTTTATGCCGTTAAGTCTGAAAAGCATGTCCGCAGCCGGATTCAGCAATTTATTCGCAGGCGTGTAAACGGTTATCTGGGCTGCATAACCTTTTGGTGTTATTCCGTATCTCTCAAAGGATGTGGATTTATCCTCATTTGGGAATTTCAGGGTGGCATATTCCCCGTGCGGGTCGATGATCAGTAGCGGGACGTTCTTATCGAGAAGTTCTTCCAATATGACGCCGCCTGTATATGATTTTCCCGCGCCGGTCTTTGCAAGGATGCTGCAGTGCTTCTGAACAAGGTTATTGGCGTCGAGGTTGACGTGGACGTCCTGCCCCTCCAGAAGCCCGATATAGACATCGCCGCGCATCAAGCCGAGCGTCTGTTTGATCAGCAACTCATCTGCTTTGAAGACCTTATCCCCCGGACTGAAAGGGGATTTGGGGATGCGAAGTATCCCTTCCTTATCGCGAACTCCTATCACGGTAGCGTCTGCAATGATCTGCTCATTCATGTCGCCTATCTTCGATGAACCTTCTGCTACATCCACTGCTTCTTCAACTGAGAAATCCTCGTTTGAGCTTGTGATTGTTGAGACCTGGGCGAGCGTCCAGCCATCACTTTCGTGCCAGGCTTTGATGTAATCAGATCTTTTGGTAGCAGTGCTGTCTGAAACCGCGAACCGAAAGTTCAGGGAGCTGGTTTTCCCGAATATTACGCCGATTGAGTCCTTCGTCATTGTATGTTAAAATTAATTCGATTGGGTATTATACTTTCTCTATTGGATATTGGAAAAGGAACGTGATTTTTTCACATAAACCTTATCCCTTTCGGCATCTCCCTACCTTCTCCCTGAATGTGCACATGGCAAGTTTTCAGGCAACCGCAGAAACAGCAGCAGGCGCAGGAATCGGGATTCTTATATCTACGCTTTCCTGATTTATGGATAAACGAATAGCTAACAAAACATAGATTAACTCTTTTCCATGATAAACACTTATTCCGGCTGACTCTATTTTTGATAAGGCATCTTTTGTTAGATTGGTTTGTGATAATTCACTTAATATCTTAGAAGCATCCAAAATTTCAATTACAACAATCTTGTTATCGTAGGAAAAATCTATTATAAAATCTTCTATTTGCAGGCTGTCCTTAACCTTCTCGCCAGTATACAGGTATAAAATATCGTTCTCGTAATCAAAGTCTATTTTTGTATCTTTAACCATTTATCTAACATCTTTCGTTTTCTCTTACTTTGTATATGAGCAGTTACTACATTTAAAGCTTCTTTTATTTGAGATAACTACTTTTAAATTGTATTTATTTGACTTATTAAATATAAGAACATACTTCTTACCTTCTGGTTCTTCACCCTGATACTCAAAATGCTCAAGAGCTTCGGGATTTCTCAAATATGATAGGACTTCTTTCTCTGTGATTCCCCGTATTATAGCTCTAAGATGAAAATGTTTGCTGAATGTAATCGTCTCAATGGATTTAACTACCTCTTTCAGCTCATCTATATTCATGGCAACTGTTTACGATTTATCATAAAAAATCACATGAACCTTATCCCTTTCGGCATCTCCCCTACCTTCTCCCTGAACTTCTCGGGCCAGTTCTCAGTGTCAAGTCCTTTCTGAGCAAGGAACGTGCTCGCCCATCTCTCAAGCCCGATGCCTGAGCAGCCGCTCCACACCTCCTTCCCTGACTGCGACTTCACGTTAAAGCCCCTGGGATACTTATCGCCGTTCACGCTCAGGTTCTGGAACTCAAGCCACTCGCCGTCCTTTCCGCGATAGGGAAGAGGCGCCTCAAAATCAATAGTGCCCACCTCTTTTTGCCCGGCAAGCCCGGTCAACCCTTCCTGCGCCATGAACCATGGCGTGACCCATGCCATCCTCCATTCAAGGTCAAGTATGTCGTTGAATATGTGTTTGTAGCACTCCTGCATCTCCTTCGAGTGGGAAAGAACCTGCTCCTGCGCGCCTATGAAAACAAGCTCTATCCTGTGGAATTCATCCACCCTCTCCATACCGTGCAAGCCCCCGCTCTCATACCTGTGCGATGTGCCCGAGCGGTCAAACACCTTTATCGGGAAGGAATCCTCAGCCACGGTCTTTCCCTGCAGGAAAGGCCAGAACGATGGACACTGGGCATAACACATGGCTCCTATGGGTTTATCGATTTTCTCCGAAATCAAATCAAGCGGCACTTCAAGGGTGACCTTGTAATAATCTATGACTTCCTCCCAGAAAGCAGGGTCCCTCGTCTTGGGAGGGCTGATGTAGTATATCTCAGGATATACGCCCTTTGCATGTCCTGAATGCTTCAATACGTCCCATGTATCAAGCTTGGGGAATATCATCTCGATGTAACCCAGGGGCTTGATGACCTCTTCCAGCACAATCTGTTCAAAAGTCCTGAAGATATGCGCCATCTGCGCCCCGTGTATCCACTGCCCCCGGCTTGCTCCGCGTTTTATCCAGCCCAGCTTCTCAGCCTCCACAGTGGGGTCTTTAACCCCGTATTTAAATACGGGGAATTCTTTTTTGGGGCTTTCCCAGAGCAGGCTCCAGTGCTCTGCTTTCCCGCCGAAGCCCTGCGCTGCGATTTTATCCTCGATGAGAGAAATTATCCTGTCAGGGATCTTGTTCTCAAGCTCTGCTTCACCCACATCGAGTGAGAGCGTGATTGTGCCGTCCTCGAACTCTATCCCTTTAACGTGGGGGATTTTTTTCTGGCGCAGCTCCTGCTCGGAAGGCAGTTTGACGATGAACTCTTCTACCTCCGCGCCTCTGATTCCTATCTTATATCCTTTGCCAAGAACCGCTGCAAGCGGTTTGCGGAGGCGGATAAAGGCATCGTGGGCGCGCAGGTAGCGGTCTGATTCTATGTCAAAAGAGATGCTGTTATCCTTTATGTCCCAGCCTATGATTCTGGAGCCTCTCCCTGCCGGAACGCCTTTCTGCAGGATGGTTGCTTTTGCATCTTCGATGAACTTTTCTATGTCGGCGCGGGTTGCCGTGGCGTCGGCGCTTGTTTTGAAGCTGCCCTTGAGGTGAAAGTAGGGTTCCATTGTGTTCTTTCCTATATTTTCGTCTCCTTATGATTTGGTACTTATTTATACATTAACTCTTTCCAATTTTGGTTTCTCTATGGCTTCGAGTATTTTATTTACTCCCTCCAAAACAATAGAACTTGTATTTTCTAATATGCTGGCATCTTTTGTTTTAAGGTATTGCGCAGTTATCATGAATGGCTCGCACATCTCATAGATATCTTTATGCTCTTTTTGGAGTATTTCCAAAATATTTATTACAAAATCGTATTCCGAATCAGTCAATAATTTAAATATTGTGGAAATAATAATTTTTATTGTGTCTTCATTTTTTGTCTTCTTCAAGGATTCTGCAATCTCTCCAAGATTCTCAAGCGCTTTTCCTGTATTTTGTTCCTTATTATTTTTTATGGCAACGTTGAAAAGCAAATTTATTTTATTATTCATAATAATATTGTAATTTAATTTATTACCAACCTCTTCAAATATTTTAAGCACTTTTTCATAATGGTCGAGCGCTTTTATCATGTCGCCCTGTATCTGGAAGACATTGCCCATGTTGCCTAACTGGATTGCCATGCCTTCCCTGTTGCCAATCTCTTCATGTATTTTAAGCGCTTTTTCATAATGGTCGAGCGTTTTTATCATGTCGCCCTGTATCCCGAAGACATTACCCATGTTGCCTAACTGGATTGCCATACCTTCCCTGTTTCCGATCTCTTCATGTATTTTAAGCGCTTTTTCATAATGGTCGATGGCTTTTATCATGTCGCCCTGTATCCCGAAGACATTGCCCATGTTGCCGAACCGGATTGCCATACCTTCCCTGTTTCCGAACTCTTCATCTATTTTAAGCGCTTTTTCAAAATGGTCGAGCGCTTTTATCATGTCGCCCTGTATCCCGAAAACAATGCCCATGTTGCCTAACTGGCTTGCCATACCTTCCCTGTTTCCGATCTCTTCATCTATTTTAAGCGCTTTTTCATAATGGTCGAGCGCTTTTTGCATATCGCCTTGTTTCCGGAAGACAATGCCCATGTTGCCATAATCGTTTGCCATTCCTTCACTGTTATTAGTTTCTTCATGTATTTTTAAAAGTTCTTTCAGTTCTTTCAATGCATCCTCAAATTTGCCAATGTCAATATATCGATTGACTTGTTCAGGGTATAATTTCTCTTTTTCATTAGCTTCTGATATCGCACAGGACATTATCGAAATGCTTCTGGCATAATTATAAGATTCAACAAAATTCCCCATCGAATAATTTTTCTGGTATTGTGATGCGTATAAAGAAATCTTATTTTTCATGTCTCCAAGGTCATACCATATCTTAAGAAATGTGACAATATATTCAATCCGTCGTCTCAGGACTCCCAGATATCTCATCTGGTACCATATAACAAAGAGCCTATCGGAAATCTCATAAAAGCTCTTCTTCCTTTTTCTTTCGCCGTCCTCCTTGATTTGAAGAATATTCAAATCCTTCAATCTTGTGAATTGTGATGTTATGACGGTTGGCTTCCATCCGACCTTTTTAGCTACATCTGTGGGTGAAGCAATTCCATCTGTCATCATGATAGTATCAATTATTTTCTGTTGCTGAGGCGTTAAGTCATCCATTCTATGCTTGTAATATGGAGTAAGATTATCCAAAAGTTTATTAAACGTCTTAAGGACATCCAATAACGGTTTATCTTCCAGTATCTCATATAACATTAAAACAAGCCTCGGGTATCCGCCTGTCAATTCTGTGATTGCCTTGATTTTATTCTTGTTCTCGTCGAGTTTTATTTTATCAACAATGCCATCGAATTTAGCTCTTTTAAGCAGTAAAGCTTCAACTTCTTTATCGCTGAGATTTTGCAAATGGATGGTTTTGAAGAACCTGAAAAATGCTTTGTCGTATAATGCAATCTCTTCAAAAATAGAAGTTGAAGTGCCGAGAATCATTAAAAAATTATCAGCCATCAAAATTGACCTGAGATATTCCAGTTCTTTTTCTTCAGTAATTTTTTCTGCTAAAATCTTATCGATGTTATCAATTAATAACAGGAACTGCTTGTTTTCTTTATTTGAAATATCTTTGAATATCGAAATAAGTTTATCAAGAGATTCCTTATTTCTTGATGAATCTACCTTTTCCAGTTCTTTTTTATATTCATCTTTATCTATCTTTTCTGGTTGAGAGGAATGTAAAATAATTTCAAGGATATATTTGAAAAAGTCTAAAAGACCAAAAATACCGTACTGCTCTTCTGGAACATTTACGGTTATCCATTTACTTTGCAGTTGTGATGAATCATGGACTTTATTTTCCACCATCCGCAGCATATTGGTTTTTCCGATGCCTCTTGCACCCAATAATATAATATGCTGAATGCTCTTTTTTCCGGTGTTATCATCTATTGTTTCAAGCAATTCACTGAGAAGTTTTTCTCTCGCTACGAAAGTACCATATAACTCAGTTTTTTCCATTTGAGACGGATTATATAACATACATATCACCTGATCATCGACGATGGGTGCCAGCGCAGCCACCAGTCTGATAAGATTTTTGATAAAAAAGAATATTTATTATCTGAACCTAATTTAATATAAAAATCCATTTCTAGGTCGTTCATTAAATTATCAAACATCGACCTATCCGATTTTGTAGTCAACATAAAAATATCATATAGCTCATCATTTGTAAGTGCGCCTGCTTTTGATAACTCTGAAATTATCGCCTTTGCACCATTTTCATTTACAGTACCGTATTCTTTTAGCCTATCTTCATAATATTCAAAATAGAATCGACAGGTTGGGCCGAGAATACGCTCGTTATATATTTTTTCGATAATTTGTGGCGTTAAATCCCCATGATGGTATCTTTTTATTTCTGAGATAAGAAGTTGTATGAAATAAGGAACTGGAGAACCCATTAGATCTAATATTTTGGTTATAATTTGTTTATTTACAGTGATGTGATTTGAGGCAGATAATTCTTTAATAAATTCTTTCGCAATTTCTTCATCAAATGGTTCAATGAGTTCGGTTCTAAAATCATTAAAAACTTGATTCAATGAAAAATAAGTTAATTCATTCTTTCCAATTATACCCTTTTCCAAAAGCAAATCTGGAATATTTCGATAAACAGTAAAAATATTCCGTGAACCTGCAATAATAAATCTGATATTCTTAATATTCAAGTCCAGACGTAATGACCTGAACAATTCCAAGAATATTTTAGTTTCATAATATTTCCCGTTGTCTATCATGTGTTTTAGTAAAGAAGGGAACTCATCAAATAAAAACAGAATTTTTTCACCACTTTCATTGGCTAATTTATCTATTTTTATAATACACCGTACAGATTCTTCTTTCCAGTGTTTTTCTACTGATTCTCGAAGTCCTATTTTAATCTCGGACAATTCGATTTCAGAAATATGCTCTTTTATCTTACCGATTATCTCTCCGGGAAGCTGAGGAATAAAATGCGCACAATCTTTAATTTTTAATCTTACGTTTCTGTTTTTGAGTATTTCGATTAATAACGTCGCAAAAAACTCATAAGGGTCTTCCAATTTTTCACAATCAATATAGATTACTTTGAATCCTTCTTTGGGTTCATCATACATTTTCAGCATTATTCCTGATTTTCCAAATCTGCGTGGTCCGACCAGAAAAATATTATGGGATTCCGCTATCTCCCACAGTTCTTTTATCAAATCTTCACGATCATAGAAATTCTCATCCCTTGGAATTGGTCCAACTATTTCCTTTATCATGCATACCACTTTTAGTATTGTTTGTTATGCAACAAACTTGTTATGCAACATAATTGTTGGATTATTACATAAGTCTTTTGGTAGAAAGCATATATGTCTGAATCTTATAAACTATAGGCACTGCATGTTTATATTTCTTATATATGCAAAGTGAAAGTAATCTTAAAAGATGAACCGAACTCAAAATAGCCGATGTCTACATATCGTTTTCTTCAAGTTCTATATGTTGTTCAAATGTAAAAAATAGACATACTTCTCTTCATGACTCGAAGAATTTTCGGATAATAACCGCTAAATCCCCTTCACTGCAACCTTCCCCAAAAATTCGGATGCCGCCCTCCTTTCATAGTACCTTCTATCAAGATACCTTGACATCAAGCGCTGCTCAAAATCTATTTTCTCCATCCTATCCCTGACAAACAGGTGATGATTTGCCTTTATTATTTCATAATTAAGAGAGAGCGGCGCATCGTTCATAGCCACAAGGTCAACCTTATCTGTTTTTAAAAGGGCTGCTATATCGCCAATTAGATTCAGCTGCAGCTTAAATATCTCTTTTTTGCTCAAAGAGTCATCGAACTGCACCGCTATATCCACATCGCTCAACTTTCCTGCTTTTCCTTTCGCCGCCGAGCCGAAGAGATACGCAAGCTTAACATGCTCCTGCTTGCTGAAAAATGCCGCAAGTATAGTATTCTGCTCACTTATTATTAGAAGGTCGTTTTCATTTTGAATTTGTGTCATTATTTGCTAAGAATATTAGAATCTTGATATTTAAGATATGGCATGTCTCACGATTATGACATCGAATTTTTCTGCAATTTTAAAATCATCTCCCCTTGAACCCGGGCTTTCTCTTCTCCAGAAATGCATTTATCCCTTCCAAATGATCCTCTGATGCAAAGCACTCGGAAAATGAAACCATCTCCATCTCAAGCCCTTTCTTTATCTCCAGATTCTTATTTATCAGACTTTTAGCTATTTTGATATTTATCGGGCTTTTCTGCGCCAGAACCGTCGCCATCTCCACTGCCTTATCCATCAGTTCTTCATCATTCACAAGGCTGTTTACAAGCCCGATGGAAAGAGCCTCCTTGGCATCTATGCTCCTGCCTGTAAAAATCATTTCCTTCGCATTCCCTATCCCAACAAGTCTGGTAAGCCTCTGCGTGCCCCCAAAACCGGGAATAAGACCGAGATTTATTTCAGGCAGACCGAGCTTTGCGCTGTCACCTGCTATTCTCAAATCGCAGGCAAGAGCCAGTTCGCAACCTCCTCCCAGGGCATACCCCTTTACTGCCGCAATCACAGGCTTTTCCATATTTTCCACCCTGTTAAAGACTTTGTGACCCAGCCTGGAAAACACCTCTGCCTCCTCAGGATGCTTCTCCTTTAATTCCTTTATGTCCGCCCCAGCGCAGAAGTTTTTTTCTCCTGTTATAATTATAGCCCTAATCTTATCATCATTTTCAAGTTCATCCAGAGAATCTTCCAGTTCCCCCAGCATTTTTGTATCCAGAATGTTCATAGCTGGCTTATCCAAAATGATAATTCCGATTTCCTTTTTCTTCTCTATTTTTATGTGTTCATTTGTATTCATAAAATCCTTCTCCGCTTTTTCTCCCGAGCTTTCCGCTGGCTACCATTTTCCGAAGTAACGGGCAGGGTCTGTATTTCTCTCCTAACTTATTATGAAGAACCTCAAGTATATCAAGGCAGATATCAAGACCCACAAAATCCGCGAGTTCGAGCGGACCCATAGGATGGTTTGCTCCCAGCTTCATAATGCTGTCTATGCCTTCTTTTGAAGCTATTCCTTCCTGAAGGCAAAAGATTGCATCGTTTATCATGGGCATGAGTAAGCGGTTTGAGACAAAGCCTGGAGAATCATTGACCACAACAGGTGTCTTTCCCATTTTTTTTGCAACAGCAGTTATTATGTCTATTGTTTCCTGCGATGTGCTAAGACCACGAACCACCTCTACAAGTTTCATAATATACGCAGGGTTCATGAAATGCATACCAGCGAAGCGCTCAGGTCTTCCTGTGACATTAGCAAGCCGGGCTATTGGTATAGAGGAGGTATTTGTGGCGAAAATCGTTTCGTTTGCACATATCCTGTCGAGTTCCTCGAAAATCTCTTTTTTTATGTCCTCTTTTTCTACCACAGCCTCGATTATAAGGTCAGCATATCGTAGTTCTTCCAGACGTGCGGTGGTTTTAATATTCGAGAGGATTCGCTCTTTCTCTTTGCTCTCAAGCTTCCCTTCACCCACCCTCTTTTCCAGCCTTTCTCTTATTTTCGCAAATCCGGAGCTTGCGTATTCTTCTTTCACATCCTCCAGAACTACCTCAAAACCGCTCTGTGCTGCCACCTGGGCTATGCCGCCTCCCATGGTTCCAGCGCCTATCACTCCTATCTTTCCTATTTCCATGCGTAACCTCATTTTAATGCCAGGCGTGCTATTAAAAGCCTCAATATATCCGAAGTCCCTTCGCCGACGGTGAGCAGTCTTGCAGCCTGCCTTGCAGGATTCTGTCCCAAGCCTGCGGAAACCACATTGGACATGAATACCTCCCCCCGATACATCTAATTTATCGTTAATTATATATCAATTTTTGGATTAGCTTAATAAGCATTCGAGGGTATTATATATAAGGGGAAACCATGGATTTTGCTTTGACTGAAGAACAGGAACTTTTCAGGAAGTCTGCCAGAGAGTTCTGCGAGAAAAAGCTTGCTCCCCGTGCTTCGCAAATCGATGAGGGAAAAGAGATTCCCCCTGAAGTCTTAAAAGATATGGCAGCCTTCGGGCTTCTTGGCATAACCGTTTCAGAAAAATACGGCGGGAAAGGTGCAGACTTCACCACAGCAGCAATAGCGGCACAGGAGATAGCCAGGGCAGACATAAGTATGGCCACTGCTGTTTATTATCTTGTCGAGGCGGGCTGGGGTTTCCTGCTGGATAAATACGGGAGAGAGGAAGCCAAAGATGAAATTCTGCATGATGTAACAAAAGGAAAAACCTTCCTTGGCATAGCCTCGACCGAGGCTTCCGGGGGCTCAGATATTGCCTCCATATCCACTTCTCTTGAAAACAAGGACGGGAGATTCATCGTAAACGGCGCAAAGACCTACATAAGCGGCGTGAGGGAAGCCGCCAGGTACGGAGGCGGGTATGTGACAGTTGTAAAGACTGACCCGAAACTCGGGCACAGGGGTTTATCACTCTGCTATCTTCCTGTAAAAGATACACCCGGAGTAGCTACCGGTACCATTAAACAGATGGGCAGGGAAGGAATGTCCAATGGCACCATAGTGATAAAGAATGCAGAGATCCCGGCACATTACCTCATAGGGGAATGGAATAAGGGATTCTATTATGCCATGGAAGGGTTCAACTGTGCAAGGACGCTTGTGTCTGCCGCATGCATAGGCGCGGCTGAAAAAGCGTTAGAGTCAGGAATTGAGTATATCAAAGAGAGACAGGTTTTCGGCTCTCCCCTTGCAAGGTTTGAAGGAATACAATTCCAGCTTGCAGAGGATTATTTAAAACTTGAATCTGCAAGACTTCTTGTCTATAAGGCGGCCTGGATGCTTGACGAGAACAGGTTCAGCCGCGGGGAAATGAATAAAGCGGTGGCAGCAGCCAAGCTTATCGCCCCGACAGCGGCTTTTGATATCATCAGGGATGTTATGATATGGCACGGGGCATACGGCTACACCAAAGGAGCAGGACTGGAGCGCGGTTTGAGGGGCGTGGCTTCCTACATAATGGGGGCAGAGGGCGCCCAGAATATCATGAGGGTGATAATTGCCAGGGAACTTCTGGGGAAGGAATTCTCTGGTTAGTGAACGAAATCGTTATAAATGAGTTTAACCTAATCCTCGCCGATGGATTACTGGTTAGGCAGCATAATTAGCGATTATTCGTTATATCAAATTATTGAAGGGCTAATAATAATACTTTCCATGGTCATGATTTTTTTGTTTATTCAAATAGCTCTTGCATGGAGACGCCTGAGAGCCGTAAATCTAAATGAGGTAATTTTACAAAGAGGCAGTTTCATTCGAAGCATTATATTTATTTTTATTACTGCAATTTTTATGCTCATCCACGAACTTTTCGAAGGTCTTGATGGATTCTCACTGGATTTTACGTCTTATGAATTTCTTGAACTTATAGCATTTTCTGGATTAGTACTGTTTTTTTATGAATGGTATAAAATATTGAGTAAACAAAAAAAAGCTCTTAAGGCGAATTAAAGTTTAATTTTTATACTTGTCATATGCTCTCTTTAAGTTACAAAAGCTTATGAAACATGGGAGTCAAGTTATTCGGCGAGGAATACAATAATGAATTTTAAAGGAAGCAGAACTGAAAAGAACCTTCTTGCAGCCTTTGCCGGGGAATCCCAGGCAAGGAACCGCTATACCTATTTTGCAGGCGCGGCAAGAAACGAAGGACTGGAACAGGTTTCAGGTATTTTCCTTGAAACTGCAGAGAATGAAAAAGAGCATGCCAAGGTATTTTTCCAGCACCTTCAGGGTGGGAACGTTGAAATAACGGCAATGTACCCGGCAGCGGTGATTGGAAAGGCAGTGGATAACTTACTTGCAGCGGCGGAAGGTGAGAAACTTGAATGGGGAACTCTCTATCCCGGATTTGCAGGTATTGCAGAGGAAGAAGGATTCCCAAAAGTGGCAGAATCATTTACTGAAATAGCCGAAGTGGAGCATTTTCATGAATGGCGGTACAGGGAGCTTTTAAAGAATGTAAAAGCAGGTTCGGTATTCAAGAAGGACAAAACTGTAAAATGGCACTGCAGGAACTGCGGATATATCCATGAAGGCACGGAAGCGCCAAAAGTATGCCCTGCGTGCAAACATCCCCAGTCATATTATGAGGTGCTGGCTGAGAACTGGTAGGGTACAATGAGAATGGAGGGCGGCGCTCTGGATTGCGATATTAAACTCTGCGATTCCCTGTGCTGCCGCAACTGTGCTGTCCTGACACAAGAAGAAGTAGCAGAGTTGATAGCAAAAGTCAGGAAAGAGTACGCACTTGAACTTTCGCCGAGAAAATATTTCAGGCAGGCAAAGGGCGAGCATGGGATATACTTTGCAGTAAAGATGATTAAAGGCAAGTGCATATTTTTGAATAAGGAGAAACGATGCCGCATATACAGATGCCGTCCTGCGTTATGTGAGTTGTACCCGGTTATTGATGTGGAGGCTGTGGATGAGCGCTGCCCGATTGTGAATAAACTGACGCAGGAGAAGCTTGAGGCTCTAAAGAAGCGATACGAAACTGAAGTGGATGAAAGGATAAAACAGGAGCAGACTTTCAGGTTTATTTGAGCTACGCAAGAACCATTTCTTTTTCGGGAATGTTTATTTTCTGTTTAGAAACCTGAAGCTCTGCGATTCTTATATTCAGCGCATTAAGGAATTTGACAAGCCTCTTTACCACAGCATCGTCTCTGTTGATCTGATATAACTTGGCATTCCCTCCCTGCCGTGTCATTGTGACCAACCCGAGTTCTTCCAGCAGTGGCAGTGCCTTCATGAGCGTTGTGTAATGGATGCCTGCCTCATCCGCTATGTCGGTGAGCGTTAGGTCTATGTCCTGGTATTCCCAGAGGACATCAAGTATTTTGGCTGTTGCAGAGCCTGTGAAGAGTTTTTCGAGGGACATGTTATTTCTTTTCCTCATCATGCACCCACCACTCGCCCTCTAACGTGTGCTCTTTCTTCCATATAGGAATCTCAACCTTCAAACGTTCAATAGCTTCCCGCAGCACCGGGAAAAGCTGTTCCCTGTGGCTGGCTGCCACGACGATATAGACAATGTCCTCGCCAGCCTGGACGATGCCGGTTTTGTGATGAATCGCCACCTTGATGATGCCTTCTTTTTGTTTTAGCTGCGCGCATATCTCATCTATTTTCTGTCTCGCAAGCTCTTCATAACCCTCGAATTCGAGAAACTCTGTGCGGGCTTCATCTGTTACAGCTCTTACAATCCCTGTGAATGTTCCGATAGCTCCTGCTTTTTCAATATCCTTTGATCTTCGAAGCTTATGGATGAGCGAATCCAGAGTATGATATTCAGGCTGCTTCAGGATAACATTAACAAGTTCTTCAATATCAGCGCTTTCCGGGTTATCCAGTCTTTTAATAATATCAGGAGCCTCAACCTCGCCAAGCCCTATTTTAGGGAGTTTGCTGTCCTTGAATCCTTCAACCACTGCAAAATCCATTCCTGAATTTGCAAGCTCATCTAAAGCACTTGTAAGATTATTGTCGCGTGAGAATTTCACAAGTTCATTCGGGGTAACAGCCACAACGACATCGGCGCCTGCGTCGGCATGTTTTCCGGTATCGGTGTCAGGTTTGTCCAGGTTCTCAACCAACGTAGTTTTCCCTGATTTTTTATAACCCACGACCGAGATGATTCGCATAAACCGGAACTACATGGATTCAGGGGCAAAAATCCCAAGGGTATCAAGAGCATTTGCAAGCACTATTCTGGAGCAGTCGACAAGTGCCAGCCTCGCCGCCCTGAATTCAGCTTCGGCTGCAAGCACGGGTACATACCTGTAAAACTGGTTGAAGGCATCAGCAAGTTCCCTTGCATAGATAGCAAGGAGATTGGGTTTTAACTCCCTTGCTGCGATATCGATTGCATTTTCAAAACCTGCAAGCCTTTTTATAAGCGCAATTTCCTGTTCCTCAAGGAGGAGATTGGTATCGAAATTTTCATAGGCAATCCCCTCGTCCTGAGCATTCTTAAGGATACTGCACGCTCTTGCATGTGCATACTGTATGAACGGCGCGCCCTGCTTTTCAAAGTCCACGGCGTCAGCCCAGTCAAAGGTAGTTGCTTTTTCAGGAGAGACACGGACAATATCATACCTCACTGCCCCTATGCTTACAAAAGCTGCCACTTTCTTTTTAAATTCCTCATCTGTATCAGGACGCTTTTTACTTACCTCCATGTATGCAGCTTTTTCAACCTCGTCCAGCAATTCGTCAGCCGAAATAAAAACCCCGCGCCTTGTACTCATAGAGCCTTCTGGTAATGAGACGAATTCAAAAATCACGATTTCCGGCTCCTCTATGCCGAGAATTCTAAGCATTGCTTTTAATTGCGATGAAATGAGCTTGTGGTCAGCTCCGAGAATATCAATCATCCTGTCGCACTGCGCGGCTTTCCATTCATGGTATGCAAGGTCGCGGGTTGTGTAGAGGGACGTGCCATCCGAGCGCTGTATCACCAGGAGTTTCTGAATTCCCATATCATTTAAGTCAACCATGAGCGCTCCATCCCTCACTTCAGCACGCTCATTTTGTTTTATGCTGTCTATAATCCTGTTGACATCGCCAGCGCGCACGAACTGGGACTCCCAGATGAATTTATCATGGTGTATATTCATGCGCTGAAGGGATTCTTTTATCCCCTGCATGGCGGTATCTATGGCATCCTTGAATTTTTTGATGGTCGTTGATTCGCCACTCTCATATTTTTTCATGATGCTATCCACTTCTGGAGAGTGCTCTTTTTCATCCACGAGCGATTTGTTGGCATTGATATACACCTCTGCGATTGCATGGTCTTTTTTCCTGGTTTTGTCGAACTTGAAGTTCGAAAGCCCCCATACAACTACTGCAATCTGCCGTCCCATATCGTTTATATAATACTGCGTCTCAACATCGAAGCCGGCACGCTTCAATATCCTGGCAAGGGTATCCCCTATTACCGAGTTTCTTATGTGACCGATATGCAACGGACCGTCGGGGTTTGCCGATGTATGCTCGAGGATTACTTTTCCTTTGTTATTCAGATTTCCAAAATTCTCTCTTTCAAGTAAGACACGCAGCAGAGTTTCGTTTAAGAAGATGCGGCTTACAAAAAAGTTGATGTAAGGTCCTGTAATTTCTGCCCGATCTATATAAGAGTCAGGCGGTATTTTGAAGTTCTTATATATCTTTTCACATATCTCTTTTGGGCTTCGCTTATATTTTGGGGCTAACTTAAACGCCACAGAGGAGGAGATATCTGCATGAGGGGATTCGCTCAAAGCCATGTCGTTTGTTTCAAATCCCGCCTTTGCTGCTGCATTGGATAATAGCGATGAAACTTCATCCTTGAATCTCAGGAACATAAGCGGTTTACGTCAGCTTAGTACATAATTTTTTCTTAATCAGAGCAAGCGTTATCTTTATGGTAAATAATAACATATCCAATATGGTAAACTATGTGGTAACAATAAAATGATAACTGTATTCAGACGTGGTTTGAAAAACTATTATAACCCTTGAAACTATAGTCATATTTTACAAGGAGACGATGTAATGGGCATCCTTATATATTCTACCAGAAACTGTCCGAATTGCAGGGTACTGAAGCAGTTTCTGGCAAACAAAAATGTACCATTTACTGAGGTAGATATGGCTACCCCGGCAGCACTTACTGAGCTGCGCATGAATGGAGTATTCACCATGGCTGCGCCGGTGCTGCAAATAGGCAATAAATTCCATACATACAACGAGCTGTTTGTGCAGGACAGGATCAACCAGAGCATGCTGGAATCCCTCCTTAACGATGTCAAGTAGCATTACAATGAACCTGCTTAGCAGGTTTCGAAAACTGGGCTAAACTCACTGAACGGGTACTATCAACAAAGAAGGAGAAAACTATGGGTAAATATATTGAAGTTCAAATATTGAATCTTATAGAGGAACATAAAGAGGAGCTTTTAGAGGCGTTTCTGCGAGAAAAAGGGCAATTCGCAAATAAAAAAATCCAGACAACAAAAGAAGTCGAGACCATCCAGAAAACGCTCGGCGGCTCTTTAGTCTCTGCCATACCCAAGGTCAGAACAACCGACGGTCACCTGATGGACTGGGACAGGAACACCATCGTCAAGCAGCTTCTAAAAGAGACAAAACTCAGCGAGCAGTTCCACGGAAATGCAGCAATTACAGAAGAGGAAGCCAGGGAAATAGCAAAGGAAACCGAGAAAAGAATAAAGGGCATGGGCGTAAAATTCCTCTCGGGTCCATTAGTACGCGAACTGGTCAATATTATACTTCTTGAACGCGGGCACACCGAATGGCGCAACATCTCAACACGCGTGGGTACGCCTGTTTACGATGCCTACAAAATCGATATGGGTACGGGTTTTGAGGCAAGGGACAATGCAAACCTCCAGGAGAACGCTGAAACAAGCCATAAAAAGAAAGCTGATAAGATGAGCAAGGAGCAGTACCTTCTGATGCTGCCGCCAAGACTTGCGGATGCGCATCTTAACGGGGATATCCATATCCACGACCTTGAATATCTCGGGACGCGCGCATTCTGCCAGGACTGGGATCTCCGGTACTTCTTTTATTACGGGCTCATGCCTGACGGAAGCGGCACGAAGGCAAGTGTGGCTGGACCTGCAAAGAAAGCCGAGGTGGCGATACTCCATGCCGTGAAAGCTCTTGGAAGCGCGCAGACCAACTTTGCAGGCGGACAGGGATTCTATAATTTCCTCACCTTCCTGGCGCCTTACTTTGAGGGCATGGGCTACAACGAAATCGAGCAGCTCATGCAGATGTTTGTTTACGAGATGACACAGATGATGGTGGCACGCGGGGGACAACTCGTTTTCTCCTCTGTCCAGCTCTCCCCCGGCGTCCCTTTACTCTGGAAGGATAAGCCTGTAGTCTATAAAGGCAAGATATGGGATGGGGAACAGGCGCCAAAGCGTACCTACGGAGAATTCGAGCGCGAGGTTCGCCTGTCTTTTGAGGCGCTGATGAACGTGATGCTCAAAGGCGATTACTGGGGAAAGCCTTTCAACTTCCCCAAACCCGAGATAAGCATAGAGCCAGATTTCATGGTGGAGGATGAGGAGTTCAACCGCTCGCATCCTGAGTTTTTAAGCTATTATGAACTGTATACCAAGGCTTTTGAACTCGCGGCTAAGTTCGGCACGCCCTATTTTGATAACCAGCTTCCCGAGTACCGGGGCGCTGGTAAAGGAATAAGCTGCTACCAGTGCTGTGCCTACAACTTCTCTTCCTCCCATGAGAAGGATTCCGAATTCGAGGACAAGCTGTATTTCAGGGAGGGGAAGCATTTCTCGATGGGAGCCTGGCAGGTGGTTTCGCTTAACTGCCCGCGCGCAGCGTACAATGCCAACAGGAACGACGAGGCGCTCTTTTCCGAATTGAAGAAAATGATGGATATGTGCGTGGATCTCTTCAAGGTGAAGAAGCAATGGATGGATATCGTTATCAAGAACAACAGGATGCCCTTCGTAACGCAAAGACCCAAGGATCCAATGACATTGCAGCACGGCGAGATTGCGGTTGATACCAGGGGGCTTGTGTACACCATAGGCGTGGTCGGGATTAACGAGATGGTGCAGCACCATACCGGAAAGCAGGTTTATGAGAGCGAGGACGCGCGTAGGCTTGCCATCCGCGCCATGTTCGAGATGAAGTTCTATGCGAAGGAGCTTTCGGAAAAGCACGGCATGGAGATTGCGCTTGCAAGAACGCCGGCAGAAACCACGGCGCAGAGGTTTGCGGTTTCCGATCTACTTCACAAGGAATACAGGAAGTGTGCAGAGCCAATCATCAAGGGCAACGTGCCTGAGGCGCTGGCGCGCATCCATGAGACGCGCGACCTGCCTGTTTATTACACCAACGGCACCCACGTTCCTCCGGGTGCCGACATCTCATTACCCCAGCGCATCAAGCTTGAGGAGACCTTCTTCCCTATCGTGGACGGGGGCAACATACTGCACATCTGGCTTGGCGAGGCTGCGCCCGACGCTCACGGATTGATGGAGTTTGCCATGAACATCGCGAAGAACACGCAGGTAGGGTATTTTGCCTTCACGAAGGACATGACTGTGTGCATGGATGATTTCCATGTGGCGTCAGGGCTTCTGGATGAGTGCCCCAACTGCGAGAGCGATAATGTGGAGCACCTGAGCAGGGTGACGGGGTATGTGCAGGCGGTCTCGGGGTGGAATGAGGGGAAGAAGCAGGAGCTGAAGGACAGGAAGAGGTACGGGGTGGGGGTGGGAGGGGCGATGTGAAAGATAACAAGTTTTACAAACTTATAGAAGAGTGGGGACTAAATTCTAATTCTATAAAAACAAATTTTGAGGAGGGACTCAAATACCAATAATAAGGATGGGTCGTGAAAGAGAGTCTCTCACCTATACTGGGGAAGCTTTTAAGAATGCAGTTAGGCAATATCTTGAATCTCTGGGCTATAGTCAGACCACTGATTCGTATATAGAGGGACATCTTCAAGATATGGTGTTTGTAAATCGTGATGTCGGTCCTGGACGACTTTTTTATGTTGAAGCCAAAGCCACAAAAGTTAGTTTAAGACAAAAAGATTTTTGCAGCGAATTAATGGATTATCTTTTCCTATGGCTCAGAATGCCAAGAGAAAATAGGTTTAAGCTTCTGATATTTATTCAAGAAGAATCTAATCCACGCTGGTGGGATGCAATATTAGGTAATGAGTTTGATGAGACAATTTTAAAAGAATGGATTGAAGAGAACAAAGTTCATTTGTCCGATAAAAAACGATTGGAATTTGAGAATTTTCCCTGGATTGAAATACTTTCTTTTTTTAAAGAGACTGATGCATATTCAGGGCCTGCCTATCGTCTGGAGATAGCATCCGAGGAAAAAAGAAAAACCAGTGCATTATCTCCACCCAGAAAAGCAAAAGGTTTGTTGGAAGAATCAGAACGAAGAAATAATCTGATTAATGAAAAGTGTGAACTCGTTTCCAATCTCTTGAGAATAGAATTACCTGAATATATAACTATAATCAAAAGTAAATATAAGTACCCTGAAGAAATCTGGGACTTATTTAATCACCCTTTTAAACTTGAGGGAAATATCCTCTATACTTTTTGTCCACCAGATAAAAGTTTATTTAATGGAATAGCTTTGGGCGAACCAGAAACTCTTGAAACCCGAATACTATTATCCTCTAATCCTCAAAAATTAGTTACTTTGATAAATTATCATTTAAATAAAATCTTACGTTTTCGTGGAATGAAGAAGTACAAAGATGTTTATTTCTTTGAACCTTTCATTGATGAAAATAAAATTGGGGAAAGGTATATTGATTCAATGAATGGTAAGAAAAGACGGGTGGCTCGTCCAATATTTACTAAGGAAAATGATTCTGAGCCAAATTATGTTTTCCATTCAGCAGTTAAAGTCAATGCAAAAATTTATTGGGATAATTTTTATGTTCAGGTTTCTCCTGTCAGGCATTATACATCAGACGGCAGGATTTCAATAGATGGGGAAAATAAAGATAGACTTGATAGATACTTCCGTAATCCACTTTATAATAGAAATTCAATGTACTTATCCAAGATAAAGTTCTGGAAATATTATTTGTTTGAAAGGGAGTCTGAAGATCAATCTATGAATTGCTGGTTTAAACGGTTCAAATTTGGGGACTTTGAAAGCATCGGTGTCTTGGGAATTCCGCAATCTTTAGATAAAGAGCAAAGAAGTCTTTCTGAATATGGAGATGGAAATGACTCTTGAAGCGAGAATAATTCCTGAACCAAAGCTTTTTTTTGGAGAAAACAAAACGACAATAGATCCAAAAGTTGGGCTTATGAATTTTGGACCGAGTGGTCTATCTAGCAGTATGGATTCAACTTCGATTTCTGTAGGTGTTATTGGCACAATGGATTCATTGGAGCTCCTAAAAGATTGGCTAGATCGCTTAAAATGGAGAATTGAAGGAACGGATATAGAAGATTCGAATGTAAGAGGCATAGATTTTCCAGGATTATCAAAGGATAGCCCATTTAGATTTGAGATTGAAATCGATGAGTCCAATATTGAAATTATCAGTCAAGAGGAGTTGAATTTGGCACTCACACCAACTGATAGAAAAGAAAGGATATTAAGAGCAGTTGAATTGTATAAACGGAAATTTTTGGACATAGCTGGGAATCATCCTCCGCCGAGGATTGTATTATTACCACTTTCTGAAAAATTAATGAATTCTTGTAAGGATAGCAGGTATAAGGTGGATAAAATAGTGTATGAACGAAGAACTTTTGATGGTTCGAAGAATCTATTTAATACGCCAGTCTTTGATTTTCACAATGTAATGAAGGTGATAGCATTTACTCATAATATGGTAACACAAATTATCAGACCGAGAACTCTCAAATTTTCGAGCGACTCTCAAGACCCTGCAACAATAGCTTGGAATTTTGCAGTGGCTACTTATTACAAAGGAACAGGATTTCCTTGGAAGCTGGCTGATATTGATAGCAAGACGTGTTATGTTGGGATATCTTTCTATCAGGAGATTTCAGAAGAATGCATGTCGATGAGAACAAGCATGGCACAAATCTTTCTTAGAACCGGAGAGAGCCAGGTTATTAGAGGAAAACCTTTTTCATGGGATGTGACCCAAGGCTTAACGCCAACACTAACCTCTGAACAGGCATCCGAAATTATGGAGGATGTATTATCCCTTTTTAAAAGACAACAAGGTCAATTACCAAATAGAGTAGTCATTCACAAATCCTCTTCTTTCACAACTGAAGAAATAGATGGTTTTAATGAAACAAATTCTGAAATAGAGCTTGTAGATTATTTGCATATTATCGATAATGCAGGAGTGCGTATCTATCCATCTGGGTATGAATACCCAGCAATACGAGGGACTTTCTTTGGAGATCAAAACAAATGGTTTTTGTTTACTTCAGGTTTCATCCCTTCGTTGGGAACATACCTTGGAGGTAGTGTTCCGATTCCGATTGGTGTTCAGCCTTATAGAATGACCACTACTCCATATCAAATTTCAAGAGACATCTTGGCACTCACCAAATTAGATTGGAATAGTGCTGACTTCTGTAAGAGAATTCCAACAACATTATCTGTATCTAAAAAAGTCGGTAATATTCTTTCTGAAATGCGTGATCGGAATGTTAATGACCCTCCTTCTGGATATCGATATTATATGTGAACTTCAAAAGGTAAAACAATGCCACTCAACACCACACCCACCTGCGCCGGCAACCGCAGCGAGCCCGTGCTGCGCTGGCTCGGGTACAGACCCGGCACAATAAATCTGCGGTTCGTTTTTTGAGGAAGCGCCGCATATTAATAAATCAATCAATATAAAATTAATCCATCAATCTTTGCGACCTTTGCGTTCTTTGCGGTGGTGACATGCTAACCTCCTGCGCCCTCCTCTCACCAGACCCCAGCCCCCCTCTCCCGAGCGCCTCCACTGGCGCAATCTCGCCTCCTGTGCCGGCAACCGCAACGAGCCTGTGCTGCGCTGGAAGCGAAAAACACGGATGACACAGATTAAACGGATTTTCACGGATTTTGTCATCCGTGGCAATCCCATCCGTCAAATCCGTGTTCTGCTGTTGTTTCATTTTTGAGGAAGCGCCGCAGATTAATTCCAACATATTTATAGAAATACGTGCTCCAATCCTTAACGCAATCATCAACTTAAATTGGGAATCAATGGTTATTTATAAGGATATGTCATATTAATATTAGTCCGGAGAACCAATCATGGCTTTGACAGTCGATGTTAAAAAAGATTTTTCTTTACAGGAAGTGAGCAATGTAATCCGTTCAGCTTTAGCTCTGGATGAACAGATCGCAAAACATAAAAAAGCTAAATACGCCAATATCTGTAAGAATTTTGAAACTAAATACAAAATGAGCTCTGATCTTTTTATAAAAAAGTTTGATTCAGGACAATTGGACGACCGCGACGACTTTTTTGACTGGTATGCAGCAAAAAAAGGCCTTGATACATGGAGTAAAAAGCTGGATATATTATCAGGGATTAGCATATGAATTTTCGAGAGTATTACTCTCATATTGAAGCAATAATCAAAGATTGTCCCATAATTTCTCATTTTTCTATAAACGTTGATGAAATCGATACACGTACAGGATATCTAAAAGGTAAGCTGGAGTTAATAGATGGTTCAGTTCTCCATTTTATTGAATACGTCGAGATTCAGGATAACATCGTAAATCGCCTCAAATACAAATATCAATGGCAATCTGAGACCGGTGACTTAATATCACGGTGGGATAACGTGCCGCATCATCAGGAAATTGATACTTTTCCGTATCATATTCATAACGATAAAGGAGTCGATGCGTCTCACAATATGGATTTAAAAATGGTCATCGATGTAATTATGGATAAAATGTTCTCTGAAATCACATAGAAGTTTAAGAATAACATGCCGCCTAACACCACACCCACCTGCGCCCCCCCTCTCACCAAACCCCAGCCCCCCTCCCCACCGAGCGCCTCCACTGGCGCAGCCTCGTCTCTCATGCGGCAACTGCAAGCTTGTTCTGCGATGCTTCAGGTACAATAGTGAGATTTTATTGGCGCACTATCTCAATCATTTGACATGCATATGCGTAATCTCGGCACGCTATAGGCGCATGTTATATTTATGTGAAAAACATAGAAAAAGTGGTGTTCATATTAGGCGGATTTATTTAGATACATGTGCATGGTGCAGACCTTTTGATGCCCCTTCAAGTAAGCGTGTTCTGGAGGAGTCGAATGCAATTCCTGAGATCTTAAGAAGAGTTGATGCAGGTGAATTTGAAATCATAGACTCAAGCGTTTTACTCGCAGAAATATCCATGATTGCACCAAAACTAAAGGAAGAAGCCGTCCTGTCGTTTGTAAAACATGTTGCAAGAAGACATGCAATTGTTAATGATGCTGTCGAAAGATTAGCTTCAGATATCATGCGGGCATGTTCCATCGGGGCACTAGACGCATTGCATTTAGCCATTGCAATAGAAAACAAAGCTGAGCTATTTATAACAACAGATGATGTTATTTTAAATAAGACTAGATGCATATCTAAATATAAGATAACGGTTAAAAATCCATGCGAGGTCTGATATGTCCGAGGCAGCTGCAGCAGAAACACCAAAAGTAATGGAGAAGGTTTTTACCATACTCAAAAGAGAGCTAAGTGCAGAAGAATACCTAGTTTATCTTCAGGCTATAACTCCCAGAATAGGGGAAGCAACAAAAGAACTCAGAGATATCACAAAAAGAATGAGCCTTGAAGAAATACTGCGCAAGGCGAAACAGGTCGAAAAAACCCTTGGATAGTTCCTGCGCCCTCCCCTCTCACGCAAACCCCAGCCCCCCCTCTCCGAGCGCCTCCACTGGCCCAACCCTGTCTCCTGCGCCGGCAACCGCAACGAGCCTGTGCTGCGCTGGCTCAGGTGCAAACCCAACACAATAAATCTGCGGTTCGGTTTTCGCGGAAGCGCCACAAATTAATCATCTTGATTTTATAAAATCAAAATGATTCATGGAATTCAGCCCCCTCAACGCCTGCTAATGCCTCGACCCTCCCTCACGCAAACACACGGCGCCGCAAACGAGTGCTGAGGACGGGGGCGGTAATATGCTCCACAATAAAAATTACAATCGAATAAACTCTTCAACCGAATAACCCGATTCTTTTATTATAGCCCTAAGAGTCCCTTTTGGAATATCTGAACCCGGATGATTGGGGACTGTGACTCTTCTTTTTGTATCTGGATTGTACCAGATTTCATGGCTACCCTTTGCATATCTGTCAAAAACGAATCCACACTTCTTAAGCTTTTTAATGACATCAGAGGCTGTCATTGAAGGGAGTCTTGTCATGCATTTACACTAACAGGAACAGTGGTGTTAATTGTAAAACTCTTTTTTTCTTTGATTTCAAATGGAAGCGGATCCCCATGTTCTATGTACGACTCAATCAATTTTTTAGCAACATCCTGTGCAATCTCAATGGTCTCTGAGATTGTTCTCCCCTGTGCGATTAATCCCTGTAACGTATCACTTGTAGCAAGATAGCTCCCCTCATCAAGCTTTTCAATCTTAATATTTATCATGGCTTCTGACATTAAAATACCTCGATACTTAAAATCACTATTCGATGCTATAATAAGTTATTCATATAATATAACAATTACTCAGGGCAGAAGCGCCGCAGATTAATAAATTAGTCAGTATAAAATTAATCCATCAATCTTTGCGAACTTTGCGTCCTTTACGATGATGCGCATGCTGACCTCCTGCGCCCCATCTCACCAAACCCCAGCCCCCTCCCCTCCGAGCGCCTTCATCTGCGGTTCGTTTTTCGCTGGAGCGCCACAAATTAATCGTATCGAATTTATAAAAATTAAAGCGCTTCATGGAGTTTCAGCCCCCTCAACGCCTGCTAATGCCTCGACCCTCCCTCACGCAAACACACGGCGCCGCCAGACGAGCGAGGTGTGATGTTTTTTATAATATGACCGAGAGTGTTCCCAGTCCACTAAAGAAAATTAGGATTTTTGAAATGCACTGTCTATGAAATCTTTATGTTGCTTTGACCAGACTTTATTTGGTGTGGCTTTTATCCATTCAACATATCTGTCTATGAAATCCAATCGTTCCTTGAAATTGGTCTCTTTCTCCTTTTTTAATTCTTCTAGATCAATTTTCATCAAAACCTCCCAGGTATCTTTTAGCATTGTTATCTGAAACCTTCAGTTTGGTTAAGAACATTTTGAGCAATACAATATTTAAATTATTTTTGAAAAGCTTGAACAGGAACCGCGCATCTTCAATATCCTTTTCTGATCCCAGAAATAGCTTGTATGGAATCTGCAATTCAAGTGGAGATAGATATAATGACCTATCGGCAATTTTCACATGCCTTCTATTTTCAACAGAATATCTATCAAGGTCATTTTTTACAAATTTGAGTTCAATGTTCGGAATAAAACTTCCTTTTTTCGCCATTCGTATGGCATGATGATTTTTCAAAAAATCGTTATACACCTCATAAGAGTTATCGGTATTGAGGCATTCGTAGTTCTGCTCTATTTCTGACCAGAATTTTAAGAAATTCTCAAAGGATATGTGTTCGATCAAAATATCCACATCTTCACTTATCCTGCTTCGCCCAAAAAGAATAGCGACATACCCGGAAATAATTACATATTTTATATTATTCGTTTCCAGATGTTCTGTGAAACTTAATACGAAACTATCCAGTAAGGAAAGCTCCCTATTGAATATTATTGTATCCTCTTTGAATTCAATTTCCATCTATTCTTCCTGCTTCATTAGGCCGCTTTCTACCTTATTCATTATAACCATTCACATCTCTCCCTTAAATGCTTTATCCAGCACAGCCTGCAGCAGCGAGACCAGTTCAGCGCAGTCTCTGCCTAGAGGCGCCGATGCATTAAATTTGCGTTCATCGGCGTCATGCCCGCCGCTGTGCATAGACACGTATCTCCACGTATGGCGTAGCCATACGTGTGGGCGACGCCAACTGGCGCAACGGTTGACGTGGATGCGCCCTCCCGAGGCGCGACTCGGGGCGTTCATAAACCGAGACTTCGGTTTACGCAGTGTTGGGGTATGCGAAGCATACCCCTCGTTTGATAAAACTTTCACAAGTTTTTTCATCTGCGGTTCGTTTTTTGCTGAAGCGCCACAAATAAATCTACATTTATTTATAATAATAGGGGCGCCAAATATTCCAGCGCGCCCGGCACCCACATCCAATATCCCTGCGTCCTCCTCGATGAGCGCCCCGGCTGGCGTTAGTATAACAGGACAACTACTAATAATCGTAAGCCAATAACAATAGTACATGCTCTCATGGAGTATTTGAAAATGGCAGAAAATGACAAAGTTATAATATCCATCCATAAACCTGGATTGAGAGAAAAACTTTTCTTTTGCTTTTCCGGAATAATTGTCAGTATTCCTATTACTCTCTATGTCAATGTTTTCTCAAGCCATGCATGCTTTTTTTTGCCGGCATTTTCTGCGTTATGTTCGACTGTTCTCTTTACGCCTTTTATTGAGGAATTTGCAAAAGTTTACCCTCTTTTCTATCGCCATGGTGAGACTGAAAAATCAATTTTTACCCTCGGTTTTTTGACCGGTCTGGGATTCGGCATTACTGAATTTGTACTCTATGTTTTTGTAGAGGGAGCCCCGGTATCAGTTAGATTACCTGCCATTTTCTTTCACGCATCAAGCACTTCGATTACCGCCTTTGGCATCGCAACAAAACGACCGGCTTCATTCTATCTGATTGCTGTAGCACTGCATTTATTGAATAACTTTTCCGCCTCCACCGAGTTTTTCTGGCCAGGCGTGTTCGCGGCTTTAATAATCACCTATTTCCTTTCATGGTATCTATACCGCAAAACTTCAGAAAGAATCGTGAACTAGCGCTTGATTTCAGTATGTGCTCAACCAATGCAGGCGTCAAAAGATAATATCTATCGGAATTTCAAAAATCAAAAAAGCTTAATATTCATGAGATGCTGTTATTTTTAAATGCAGCTAAACAGGTGATTCGATGGAACAGGATAGATGGCTTTATCATAACAAACTGAAATGGAAAGGAGAGAAAAAGGCAGACCTCAAGTTCGTAGAGAGCAGGCAGGAAATAGAGGTTGCAACACCGCCTGAGTTCGCAGGTCATAAGTATATAATAAGTCCCCAGGACCTTTTCGTTTCCTCTGCAAACGCATGCTTCATGACAACGCTTCTTGGTACTCTCAAGGGCATGGAAGTGGAGCTAATATCGTATGAATCCGAAGCAGAGGGAATACTTGAGACCGTAGATAACATGAAGATATTCACAAAAATAATAATAAGACTAAAAATAAAAGCAAAAGAGACCGAAGATAAGCTCCGCTTAATCCTGAAACATGCAGAGAAACGATGTCTTGTCATGAACTCTATGAAGACGCAGGTAATAATAGAGCCAGAGATAGAGGCTGTATAAATAATGGGCAAGCTTTTCATAGACGATAATGCGCTCGGATTCATAAAAAAAGAGCTGGCAGCGGAGAATGCATCTGCCATGCGAATATTTACAAGCGGCGGATGCTGCGCTCGCTTTGAGATTACGCCTGTGAAAAAAGCGCTTACCGGCGATGTTATTTATAATCAGGGCGGAATTAATGTATATATAGAAAAGGAACTCTCTGAGAACACATCTGCCATAGGGATTAAATTTGATGAAAAGAAAGGATTGATTATAGAACTCTTAAATACAGGCAAACCCTTAAGTAATTTAATTCGTAATAATACGAATAATGAAGGAGATTAGATGATAGGTATTTCAAAGCTTTACTGCGGGACTGTCGAGCCCTCCGACGCTCTCAGATACGGGCGCGACTCAAGCAAGCTTCCCTCGCACTTATTGCAATTTTCAAAAGACAAAAAACCGGTTGTGGTATGGAACATGGGGAGGCGATGCAACCTCAAATGCGTCCACTGCTATGCACAGTCCCGCGATATCGAGTATAAGAACGAGCTTACCACGCAGCAGGGAAAAGACCTTATAGACGATCTGGCGCAATTCGGCGCACCGGTTATTCTTTTTTCAGGGGGTGAGCCCCTCATGCGTCCTGACCTTCCGGAACTTGCGTTGTACGCTCGATCAAAAGGAATGCGTGCCGTCATCTCCACAAACGGCACATTAATAGACAAAAAAGTGGCTAAGGTGCTGAAGGAAATCGGTCTTTCCTATGTTGGCGTTTCACTTGATGGCATGCGGGAGACCAATGATAAATTCAGGGGCATGAAAGGTGCGTTTGATCTTGCACTGGAAGGGATGCGCAACTGCCTTGCGGAAGGCATAAAAGTGGGCTTGCGCTTCACCATCAATAAGAAAAACGTTAAAGATATACCTGCCATATTTGACCTGCTTGAAAAAGAGAACATTCCCCGTGTCTGCTTCTATCACCTTGTGTATGCCGGGCGGGGCTCAAAACTGGTGGAGCAGGAGCTTTCACATGAGGAAAGCCGAAGAACGCTTGACCTTATAATGGACAGGACAAAGGCGCTGCATGACAGGGGCTTCCCGATCGAGGTGCTGACTGTTGACAACCACGCCGACGGTCCTTATGTTTATTTCCGCCTCCAAAAAGAAGACCCCAAGCGCGCGGCAGAGGTCTTTGAACTCCTCCAGATGAACAAAGGAAATTCAACAGGCATTGGCATAGCATGCGTATCGTGGGACGGCTCAGTCCATGCCGACCAGTTCTGGAGACATTACTCCTTCGGCAACGTCAAGGAGCGCAAGTTCAGCGAAATCTGGATGGACACAGAAGACAAACTTATGGCAGGTCTTAAGAACAGGAAACCGCTCATAAAAGCAAATGCAGATAGGTGTGCACGATGCAAATGGTTCGATATCTGCAACGGAAATTTCCGCGTGCGCGCTGAAGCAATATACGGCAATGTATGGGCTGACGACCCTGCCTGCTATCTGACAAAAGGGGAGATAGGTTACTACGAAACAGAGTAGCCCTATCGTTTCTTTGGCATTGCCGAGGGCGCCTTCTCAAGCACGGTTTTTAGCGATATCTTCTCACTTCCCCTGAATAATTCCATCGCGACCCTGTCACCCACCTTGCGTTTGTTCATGACTTTTATCAGGTCCCTGACATTGTCGATTTCAACATCATCCATCCGAACCAGAATGTCTCCTATCCGGAGGCCTGATTTGTCAGCTTCGCTTTTTGGTATCACATTGGTAACCATTACCCCTTTTTCAACAGAAAGTTTGTAGTATGCCACCATTTTGGGATTGACATCCACCGCATTCATACTTATCCACGGCCTGATTATCTCGCCGTGCTCCCGCAACTGCTGCGCTATCCACATGGCCGGCTGGATAGGGATGGCGAACCCAATGCCCTGGGCATAGGGTATGATAGCGCTGTTGATTCCTATCACGACACCTGAACTGTTAATAAGCGGCCCGCCGCTGTTGCCGGGATTAATGGCAGCGTCTGTCTGTATCAGTCCTTCCATGAATGTAGCTTCTGTCTGTATGGACCTGTTAAGCGCGCTCACAACACCTGCCGTGACCGTGGGGCCCCCGACAAGACCTAACGGGCTGCCTATTGCGATTGCCATCTGCCCAATCTTGAGATGGTTATTCATTGCCATCTCTGGCACTGGCAGGTTACTGGTCTCGATATGGACAACCGCAAGGTCCATTATTGTATCGATGCCCCTGAGTTCTCCCGGAAATGTCCTTCCATCCTCAAGCGACACTTTTATCTCCTGCGAGCCAAGTACCACATGGGCATTGGTCAGTATCCATCCCCCTTCATCGATTACAAAACCCGAGCCAACGCCTGGCACAGGATGCACATGCAGGTAAGCATCTCTCATCAACTTTACTTCACTGATGTTCACAACGCTCGGTATTACCTTTTCCACAGCCGCAACAACGGTATCGTCAAAACTTGTCATATTTATTCCCCCTTGAATCAACAGTTCTTGAATTTCAACCAATGATCTTCTTACTTCTTCTTAAACCGCATCAATATATATTGTTATTGAAACCTTTTCGAAGCAACCGGCCAAAAACGGTTATTTCTCTTAACAAGTTCGATTGCTATATCAAAAGCTTTACCCAGGGAAAATAATTTTTTGTATTCAATCCATCACTTCTTGTCTCAGTAATAGATACGCAAGGCCAAGTCCGGCAATACTATACACAAGAAGAGGCAGCAGATATTCCACAAGCACACCTTGCTGGTAGATAAGCACCGAATCAAGCGCCTTGATACCCATTGTGATCGGGAGGGCATTGCCCAGCTTTACCATCAACGCTGGCATGGTCTCAAAGGGGAAAAACACACCTGAAAGGAAGAGCATGGGGATGCTCAGCACCAGGGATAAGAGCATAGCTGTATTCTCAGACTCGGCGAATGTTGCAAGCGCCATTCCTATACCGATAAAAGCAGCTGAATAAACAAGGATAACGAGGAACAACCCGCCCAGCTGGTTGGCCGGGATTACAATACCATAAAGCAGGAAGGCAACAACTATCATGATAATCCCCTGAAGCAATGCAATGAGGATAAGAGCGGCTGTCTTCTCAAGGATGAAACCCTGAAGGGAAATAGGTGTAAGCAGGGTCCGAATCAGGGTTTTCTTTGACCTTTCCTGGACTATGGTTATGGAAGCCAAAAGGAACGATATGAACATCAGCACGATGGATATGATCCCGGGCATCAGGAAATCAAGATATGACCTGTCCTTGAACACTACCTCACTTTCAAGTTTTATGGGTGCGGCTACAGCGCTTGGTGATCTTGATATCACCTCGCCCAGCACACCTTTTGTCGTGTCGATGTTGTTTACCAGGCTGCCTGTACTGTTGGACATATCGGCCGCGAGTTTATCCATCTGGGCAGAAACGCCAGCTGATTGGTTCTTGACATTTTCCAGGGCAGAAATGGATGCCTCGATATTCGATATATTGCCGTGGATATTGGATATCTCGACAGTGTAATTGCCTATGGATTCCTGCATGCTTTGAAGTCTTTCATCAGTCTTACCCAGTGTATCATGCAATTCGGCGCTTTTCTGGGCTACAGTATCAAGACTGTTGTAAAGTGAGGTGATGCGTGCTGTCCTGTTGAGTATCTGGGCTCGTGTATCCTGAATCTGCTGGATGGTATTTTTCAGGGATATGCACTGCAGCGCTGTCGGGTCGGCACAGGTGAGATTATACGTTGACTGCAGGCTCGTCTGCATTGCCAGCAGTGAAGCATCTGTCGAATCTATATTATCCACCACGAATTTAAGGTCGTCTCTTAACCCGGCGGTATCATTATAGATTGAGGTCACGTTTTTATCCAGTTCCTCCAGGTCTTTGCGCGTAACATTGATCTCTTCTCTGCTTGTTTGAAGCTCGACACCCATCCTCTCCAGGGTATCTTTCATCACGCCTGTTGACTCATTCAGGCTGGATGCATTGATTCCGTTAAGGGAAGAGAGCACATCCTGGGTATTATTGTTGAGATTTGCTATACTGCCATTGATCAGCAATACCCCCTCTCTCAAAGGGTTAAGTTGAGATTCCATCTGCCCCAGGTTATCCCAGAGCCTGCTGATAAAGGCAAGTGTGAGTTCATACGACATTTTCTCAGTAGTGGTAAGGAAAAAAGTCGAAATGACAGGCGCTATCTGGACTTTTGAATTATCAAGGTACAACTGCATAGCTTGGGTCTCATTTTCCGGGATGAATATCCCTGCGCTGTACTTTCCAGTCCTCACCCCCTCCTGGATAACAGCAGGATCGCTGGTGTTTTCCTTAACGATAATGAACATCTTGCTATTGTTCAGGTTCTCGATTATATTCTTCCCGAGGTCTGACCCGCCGCCAACACCCAGCTTAACACCCTTGAGACCTTCATCGGATGCTCCGGAAAACACCGACCCGATCAATACCATAATAAGTATCGGCGCAATGAAGATCAGGAGCAGTGTCTTCCTGTGGCGGATATACACCTTCAGGTCTTTTTTGATAATCGTTCCGCCACTCAATGCCATTCCTCCCCCGCAGCATGTATGAATACATCCTCAAGGCTTGGTCTTGTGGATTCCACGTTCTTTATTTTCTCGCCTTCCGTTTCAAAAATCTCAAAAATTGTTTGAATGGGCAGCTCATTCCTGAGATTTATTTTCAACCCTTTTTCATTAACACTGCATGATACTATGGATTCCAGCGATTCAATCTTGCTTTTTAGTATCTGATAATTGCCGGGTGTGCTTGTTATCAGGATGACATGCTCTCCTGCTGCGTTCTTTAGCTCGCCGGGTTTTCCTTCGACAACGATTTTGCCCCTGTTCATTATCAATATCCTGTCGCACAGCAAGTCCGCTTCTTCCATGTAATGGGTTGTGATAAGGATCGTTGTACCTTCCCTGTTCACGGCCCGGATGGTGTCCCATAAGGCTTTCCTTGATACAGGGTCAAGCCCCACACTGGGCTCATCCAGTATCAGCGTCTCGGGTTTATGGATAAGCGCGCAGGCGATATTCAACCTTGTCTTCATTCCTCCTGACAGTATGCCCGCATAGCTTTCGCTCTTTTCTGATAGATGCAGCATATCCAGTATTTTGTGGCTCCTTTTCTTAATTTCAATGACCGGAACGCCGTATAATGAACCGAAATACTGCAGGTTCTCATTTATGGTAAGCTCATCATAGAAGCTGTTCTCCTGCGGGACAATCCCGATAATCGAAAGCACTTCTTTCTTATCCAAGACCACATCAAGACCTGATATATAGGCATGACCTCCTGATGGTCTTGTCTGGCATGAAAGCACTTTGATCAACGTCGATTTACCGGCCCCGTTGGGTCCCAACAGACCAAATATTGTTCCCTTTTCAATCGTCAGGGAGACATTATCCAGAGCCGTGAAGTTCCCGTAATTTTTTGACAGGGAACGAATCTCAATTATTGGTTCCATGACTAACTCAAAATTTTTCCAAAACCCAATGGCTGGGCATCATTCTCTTCAAAGAATATATCAGGCTTACTATTTAAAACTTTTTTATCGGATAGTTTCCATTCCTCATAGCAGCATATTTCTTTTTTCTGGCATCGAGTAAAACCATTTAAAGAATGAACAATATGTAAGTGTTCAATGGTCAAAGTTGACAAATTCATCCACGAGAGCATCGAGAAGATTAAAAATAATGTCAAAGGCAGGGCAATAATAGCCCTATCCGGGGGAGTTGACAGCTCGGTCTGCGCGGTGCTCGCACATAGGGCTATAGGCGAGATGATCACGCCTATTTATATTGACACCGGGCTCATGCGCAAAGGGGAGACCGAAAGGATAAGAAAAATCTTTTCCGATATGAACCTCCAGGTTATAGATGGAAAAAAGAATTTCCTCAGGGCACTAAAAGGCTTGACAGACCCTGAGAAAAAAAGGAAGGCTATAGGCGAGGCGTTTATCCGTGAATTCGAGAAAGAAGCCCACAAGCTCGGCGCACGATACCTGATTCAGGGAACTATATACCCTGACAGGATTGAATCTGAAGGCGGGATAAAGAGCCACCATAATGTTGGAGGTCTTCCTTCGGTGATCGATTTTGAGGGCATAATTGAACCGCTGGCAGACCTCTACAAGGACGAGGTACGCGAAGTGGCAAGAGCTCTGGGCTTGCCCAGGGAAATCTCGGACAGGATGCCGTTCCCTGGTCCCGGGCTTTCGGTCAGGATAATAGGCGAGGTGACGGAAGAAAAGCTTGACGTGGTGAGGGAGGCGAATGCCATCGTGGAGGAAGAGCTTGTGGAAGAGTTCGTTCCATGGCAGACATTCGCTGCGCTGCTTGAAAAAGGAACCGGGGTAAAAGGTGATATCAGGGTGCATGGGTGGATAATCGCAGTGCGTGCCGTGAGTTCGAGGGACGGCATGACGGCAGAGGCAATGGAACTTCCGTGGGAAGTCCTGCGAAAAATCCAGTCGCGTATCACAAGCGAGATACCCAATGTTTCAAGGGTGCTGTATGACCTCACGCCCAAACCGCCCGCTACAATCGAGTTTGAATAAGATATGTCACTTACTAAAGTTGTGCGGGATATCCGCGCAAGACAGAAAGTCAAATTTAATCCGCCTGATAAACCAACTGCTGTCTGGACAGGCAAGGACTTGCTCGACGGCAAGCCTGTTTCTTCGCTTACGATAATTTTCCAGACTCAAGGATGTCGATGGAATAACTGCACCATGTGCGGGTACGTGTATGACAGCGCACAAAAACCTCCTTCGCATGATGAACTTATGAAGCAGTTTGAATATGCAATGTCGCGCTGCAAGGATGATGAGTTCATTGTAAAGATATTCACCTCGGGCAGCTTTTTAGACGATGGCGAGATTGCTCCAGAGACAAGAAAAGAGATGCTTTCGCGCCTCAGAGCAGATTTAAGGGTTAAAAAAGTGATTGCTGAAACGAGACCCGAATATGTTACAAAAGAGAAATTATCCGAATCCATCGCGGCTCTTGGCAAGAGATTTGAGGTCGCAGTCGGGCTTGAAACCACTAATGACATGATACGTAAGGATTGCATCAATAAAGGTTTTTCGTTCTCGGATTTTATGAGGGCAAGCGAGGTTGCAGGGAAAGAAGGTGTGACAGTCAAAGCTTACCTGTTGTTGAAACCGCCCTTCCTTTCAGAGGGGGTTGCCATTAACGACATGATAAATTCCATACATGACGTTGCGCCTTATGCCGGAACAATATCCATCAATCTCTGCAATGTCCAGAAGGGGACGCTTGTGGATGAGATGTTCGAGCGCGGGGATTACCGCCCTCCGTGGCTGTGGAGCGCTGTGGAAGTGCTTAAAATGGGAAAGGAAGCATCTCCCGACACCGTCATAATGTCCGACCCGGTGGGCGCAGGTTCGGCGCGCGGTCCCCATAACTGCGGGGAATGCGATAAGGATGTGGCAGAAGCAATTCGGATTTTCTCGCTGACGCAGGATACCGGCGTTTTTGCTAACCTTGACTGCGAGTGCCTGGAACTGTGGAAAAAAGTTGTTGAGCTTGAGGATTTTACCTTTGGGGCGCCGATGGTGAAATAGTCATCTTTAATACACCTACTATCCACATTAACTATACCTAATCTCTGGTGTACCATGAACACAATAGGAATTAAAGCACGTCAAATAAGAGAATTAACTGAAGGCTATAAAGCGACAAGGATTGAAGATAAAGAACTTGCGGACGAATGGGATACAACCTCTGGAGATGGAATTGAAAGTTGTAAAGATTCACCTTGATTTTAAATAAAAATTTACTCTTTCAATCCATTATCAGACATAACAATTAAGGCAACGAGCATGTAATTAACATCATGCAAATCCTCGTCCATGTCTGCTGCGCCCCATGCTTCACATACCCCCATAAGCGATTGCTTGAGGAGGGGCATGACATAACGGCTCTTTTTTATAACCCGAACATTCATCCTTATTCAGAATATAAAAACAGGCTTGGCTCACTTGAAACGTATGCAGAGATGAAAGCAACAAAGGTGATCTATAAAAATTATGATATGGAGAACTATCTTCGCGGTGCGCTTGCATCTGATGAGCGGTGTAGATTCTGCTATACTTACAGGCTCGCCGAAGCTGCAAAAACCGCTGCTCAATTAGGATTTGACGCCTTCACAACCACCCTCCTCATCTCGCCCTACCAGAAGCATGAGATGCTTGCAAAAATAGGGAAAAAAACCGCGGATGAATACGGCATCGAGTTCTATTACGAGGATTTCAGGGAAGGATACAGGGAATCCCGGGAGATTGCAAGAGCTCTCGGACTTTACATGCAGAAATACTGCGGCTGCATCTTCAGCGAAAAAGAGCGGTACCTTAAAAAAGGCAGTGTGCTCCCATGAGAATACTGGTCGCAGAATATGCAGTTGGCAAAGGCATGGACGGATACATGCTTGAAGGAAGAGCCATGCTCAACGTGCTTGTTCGCAGTTTTGCTTCATGCGGTCACGAGGTATTTTACCCGACCGCAGGTGAGCGGCTCGGCACAGGAAAAGCCGTGATTACGGCAGGGTTTGAGGCTTCCATTGAAAAATTATCAAAAGAGTGCGATGCCGCCATGGTTATTGCACCTGATGAGATGCTGGGAGACCTGACAGAGATTGTAGAAGAAAACACCGAAAACCTGGGATGCCCCTCTTATTCCGTGCGCCTCTGCGCTGATAAACTCAAATGCACCCGCGCACTTGAACAGGAAAAGATCCCCGTTCCAGAGACTGTTGAAAAGGAATACAAGGGAGATTTCGTGATAAAACCAAGATACGGCTGCGCTTCTGAAGGAATACACAAAAGCCATAGCGGTGTGCTAAAAGAAGGTTTCATCGCCACGCGGTTTATTGAAGGGGAGCATATAAGCGCCAGTATAATCACAGGCAGAACACAGCTTCCACTCACGGTCAACAGGCAGCTGATAGAAATTGGAGACAGGATTTCTTATAAAGGCGGGATAGTTCCGTACTACTGCGACAGGAATGACGAGATTATCGACGTTGCTAAAAGGACGGCAAAAGTCCTGGGATGCCGGGGATATGCAGGCGTGGATATCGTGCTCGGGGACAAGCCGTATGTTGTGGACGTAAACCCGAGACCCACGACGTCCATCATCGGGATAGCAAAAGTTCTTGAGACTGAAATAGCGGAGCTGATTCTCAAGGCAAGATTCGGGGAACTCCCTGCACATGTTGATGTAAAAGGCAGTTTCACCTTTAAAAAAGAAGATCTATTTTGTCTTTAACGAGGCGCCGAGATAAAAAGCCCCGAGTATGGTGTTGAACCAGTACGACGCCAGCCTGTAAAGCAGCGTCGCAACTACAGCCATCTCCTTAGGCACTCCGCTGTATATGAAAAGCACTGCCATGGTGCCGTCCACTATACCAAGACCCCCGGGAAGAAAAAGAGGAACCCAGCCGCTTATCATCGAAATTGTGTAGGTGATTATCAATACACTGATATGGATGTGCGCTTCGCCCAATGAAAGAAATATGGAGTATATTGCCAGAATATCAAAAATCCATCCAAGGTAAGAAAATACGAGGGCTTTGGCTATGCCGTATTTATTATTCCCGATATTCTTAAGACCGCCATGGAAAGAGTTTATCGCTTCCTCAACAGCATCACCGTATGCCCTGTGGTCAAAACCCTTTTTCACAAATCCAATGAAAGGAGCAAAAAACCGGATTGACGAATGGACAAACGATGAAAACCTGTCTTTCCTGATATAGAAATATATGATAAGACCGAATGCAGAAAAGGCGATTAAGATTGCGAACACCAATGCAGCGACTTCCAGTGTTCCAAGTTTAAGCCCGGGTATGGTAAAAAGAAGCCAGATGCCAGCGCCGCCGATGGTCAAAAAAGGGAACATGTTAAGCATCCTCTGCGACACAACGCCTGCAAAACATTCCGCCCTGCTCGTACCCGTTTCTTTCCCAAGAAGCATGGCTTTCACAGGTTCGCCGCCTGTTCCGAATGCAGGAGTGATGTTGCTGATAAATGACCCTGCCATATAGAACTTGAACAATTTATAAAAACTGATATTTTCTGTGGCAAGGAATCGCCATGTGATCGTGTAGGATATGAGATTTAATAAATTGAAAAAAACTGCAAGCAGGATCAGCGGTTTATTGGCGCTTCCTATTAAAACGAAAAACTTTGCAAATCCTATCTCGTTTGCGAAAATTGCAAAAACGGCTGCACCGATTAAAGCCACAAACCAGATATTTCTTGTTTTGAACCTTTCCATGAAATCCTCTCGATACCTGCCGCAGTAAATAAAATTGCTGGCAGGCTAACAAATGATTTAAATAGATATAAGTAATCTTTTATAATGCCTTGGATGTTCAAATTTGAGGTAGAGGGTACATAGAAATGCCAAGTACAATGAGTGAAGATCAATTATTTAAAGCATTATTAAAGAAAAAACCAGAAGCGCAGGTTCCAGCAAAAAAAGAGCCCCAGAGACCAGTTCCTGCGGCAAAGCCTGTCGAGGTTTACAAAGAGAAAGAACCGGTTATTGAAACACCTCCTGTTAAACCTCTGGAGACCGAGCTTATTGTAGAGGAAATTAAAACCCTCACTTCCAGCGTAAATATGATGTACGGGCTGATTAAGACGGTATTATTGCCTGTGCTTGTGTTGATTCTCATTGTGGGAATTGCAATCCTGATGAGAACTAAATAGTAACTGCAACCATGGAATGGCAACCGGGGCGCATATCTGCGTTCATCCGCGTTTATCTGCGGTTCCTTATATTTTCAATGGACGTGAATAAAATAAGACTATTACAGTTTCAACTACCATTCTTCAATTTTAATTTGTATTTTAGTATTTCATCGAGATTATCGGTGTCTATAACTTCAATACCCACTAATTTCAGTTTATTTTCTTGATATAATCTCTCTTTTACTCTCCTCTTTTCAGGAGACTTTGTATGAATATCGCCCCAGAATTCTATGTATGTATCATAATCTGGAAGATACCAATCGCAGTACATTAATTTCAGGATTGGAACTTTCTGTTCTACCTGATGTTTAATATTATTGCTGTGAAGCCAATTATCAATTAATACTTCACCGATTGATCTTACAAGGTCGCCATCCACACATTTTTTGCTACGAGGTATTTGTTCTTGCATTGTCTGCATGATGTATAATTGCTCACAGTCAGAACATCGAATTTTGGAAGGTTTTGTTCTTTCTCCGCACATTGGACATTTATTTATTGTATCCCCGTCGTATCCATCTATGGGTTCTTTAATTATTAACCCGCAATTTTCTGTATATTTATACAACTCATTATAGGTTTTTACATTTTTAAAAAGAGCATATCCACCGATGATTATGAATTTCTCTTTAGCTCTGGACATCGCAACATTAAATAAATTATCGCCATTTGAACCATCGAAAAGTGGACCGAAGCCGTTTATCCCTTTTCTATACTTTACTGTAGAGAATATGACTATCTCCTTTTCTTGGCCTTGATAAGTATGTACAGTACCGCAATCAACATCTGGGAGTTCTTCTGTTAGATGTTCACGTTGTGCTCTATATGGGGTAACGATTGAAATCTTGTTTCTTATCTCTTTTCCGTATTCGTGCTCAAACTTGCTGATAATATTTTTTATAAATATTATCTCAGGTATATTATACGAAGATTTTCCTTCAAATTCTGTTTTAAAATTTCTTTTAAACAATACAACAGGATTTTCTGCGCTTAAAATAGCATCATTTGTATTTTTTAGAATACCATGAATTTCGGATGGACTCTTAATTCTGCCATCATAAAATTGGTTACTTATGAAATCTGCTATCTTTTTTTTCATTCTGTACTGATTTTCCAGCATTATTAGGCAATCTTTTTTGTAATATTTTTTATAAAGAATCTCAAAAATACTGCGCTTAATTTTAGGATGTTTTCTGAGGAAGGATTTTATTTCTGAAGAGTTTTCTTGAATTATAGGAGGAAGTTGCTTATGATCTCCTAAAAAGACCACTTTGCTTGAGCGAGTTAATACTATAGCTGCGCTTGGCAAATCTATAGCTCCAGCCTCGTCCATTATAACAAGATCAAAATTAATATTTTCAAATATACTATTTGCAGTTTGAATATTTGTAGTTAATATGGCGAGGTTTTCATTGAGAACTTTTGCTTCTATATTTTTAAAAGCCACATTTTTATCTTCATGTAGTTTATTAAATCTGGTCTTAGTTATTTTCAGATTTTCTTGACACTTTGTTATATTTAGTTTAAGATTGGATGTCGATTGCTCCATATTTTTTATTTCTTTAGATAATTCATTTTTTTGCGACAACAGTTTACCTAATTGGCTTTGCAGTTCTGTGTTTTTTTTGATCCAATCTGAATGTTGGAATATTCTTTTATATAACGAAATGAAAACTCGCTCTTCCTGTAACTTTTTCTTTTTTAATACAGCTATTTCATTGTCCAAGCTGCCAATTTTCTGGGAAATTAATTCTCTTTTTTCCTTGGAATTTTTAAATTGCATCTCAATTTGCTTAATTTCAGCTTCAAGAGAAGTTTTTTCATTTTCAAGAATACTGGACTTTTTATTAATTTCTACTTCTAATTCAATCTTTTTGGATTTAACCTGCTCCTCAAAAAGAATACTTTTGTATTTATCTCTGTATTCCTTTTTCCTCAAAGATGTATCCCCATATCGAACCATCTTCTCTATTTTTCCAAAAAGCCTTTTTGCTACAGTATCAACAGCCGCATTAGTCCAACTACAAACAAGTATGCGAGGTTCTTTATTTTTCTCTTTCAGATAGTTTCTACTGTAATTAATTACCACCTCAGGTATTACTGTAGTTTTACCAGTGCCAGGCGGTCCCCATATCAGATAAAAATCCTTAACACCTACAGCAAATCGAATTGCATCTTTTTGTTCTTCATTGAGTTCGCAATTCTCAAATGAACAATTTGCATAGCAGCTATTTGGGATGTCTTCGGCTGCAAATAGATAGTTTCTAACAGTTTCATAGCGATTTTTCTGTAATTGCTCTAAGGCAGCTAATTGACGTTTTAAAATAAAGCTCAAATCAACTTTTATTGAAGCATTTCTGATAGTATTTTTTGTATCGAGATTTTTCTCTTTTATCCAAATAGAAACTTGGCGCTCGGATAAATCCACCAAGTTACATTCTTTTCTCTGACCGCTTATTTCTATCCAATAGTCTCCATGTAGATTTTCTAATTTTTTTACGCTTCCAACGCTTATTTCGAAGTTATAAATAGGATATTCATTCCAAAACTCAGTGAATGTGCCGTTGCTTATAGGAATATCCCGTGTATTTGGATTCTTTAATTGAATATTTATAAATTCGATATAGTTTTCTATCCCGGTTGCTGAACTATCCGAATTTGATTCAATATCCACCATAGCAGTATTATGTTTTATTGATGGGTTATAAATGTATCACAAAAACAAAATTTTAATTTAAACATTGTAACGTTAACTTCAGGGAGTTCATGTACCTGAATACTGGCTTGCCATCACCAATGACATCTTGATCTGTTCATTGGCGTTATTTTTTACCATATCCCCATGACCCGGGTACATAACGCTGACATCCAGGAGGGTGAGTTTCTTTATTGATTCTATTAAGCGGGATGCGCTTCCGCCATATAGGTCCGTGCGTCCGAAGCTTCCATCCGGGAATACGGTGTCGCCTGAAAAAAGGGTTTTTGAATCGGCATTGTAAAGACAGATGCTGCCCGGTGTATGCCCGGGTGTATGGATGACCAGAAGTTCATCGAAAATCTCACCGCCTCTTAAGAGAATATCAGGCGAAATTCCCGGTGCCTTTTCCCCGAATAACTGTGCCGCACTTGCGTGAGAGTTTTTAAGAAGCGCTGCATCATCTTTATGTATGGCAATTCTCGCACCCGTGACTTCGGCGGCGACTCCTGCCCCGCCTGAATGGTCATAGTGGCAGTGAGTCAGGATGATGGTTTCAAGCTGCTCAGGCTGGATATGCTTTTCAAGTTCGGAGATTACAGCAAGTCCGTCCATTCCTGCATCCACCAGTATAATCCCATCCACCAGATACGCATTTGCATCATAGTTACCCAATTTTATAACCTTCATAAACCTGAAAAAGCATATATAGTAAAACAGCTATTTAAATGTAGCTTCATCAGAAGGAGGCTATAAAAACATGGTTACTGATTTAAAAGCATTTGCAAAAGCAGCGAAACCATCCGTTGCCATTGTGGGCTTAGGTGGTGCAGGTTGTAATATAACAACATGGATAGCAGAGAAAGGTATTACGGGCGGCAGGATAATTGCCGCAAATACTGATGTGAATCACCTTTATGTTCAAAAAGCGGATAAAGTGATACTACTTGGAGAAAAACTGTGCAAAGGGCACGGATGCGGTGGCTACCCTGAAATGGGCGCCCAGGCGACCAAGGAGAATATTGTAGAATTGAGGGCAGAACTTGAAGGTTCAAATCTTGTATTTTTGGTGGCAGGACTCGGGGGAGGAACAGGAACAGGCGCCATGCCTGTGGTTGCAGAACTCACACGCGAGCTCGGTGCTCTCACAATCGGGTGCGTGACCATCCCGTTCACTATCGAGATGGCAAGAAGGGAGAAGGCAAGAGAAGCAATTAATTTGCTCGCTCAATCCTGCGATTCGGTGGTAATAATTGATAACTCAAAATTAAGGGAAGTGGCAGGCAACCTTCCATTAAAAGAAGCTCTTAATGTTGCAAATGCGCTTGTTGGGGCATTCGTGAAGAACCTGACAGATACCATAACGCAGCCAAGCCTTGTTAACCTTGACTACGCCGATCTGCGTGCTGTTATGGAGCGCGGTGGAATCTCATCCATCGGTATAGGCGAAGGCGATGGGGCAGAGAGAGTAAGTAAAGCAGTGGCACAGGCAATCAGTACCCCGCTGCTTGACGTTACTGATATATCCGCAAGCTATGGAGTGCTTATCCATATCGTGGGAGGCGAAGACCTGACACTGGAAGAGGTGGCGGTCACTGGCGAAATGATAATGGATAAGGTGCCGAATACCAAGAGGATTATCTGGGGCGCAAAAGTGGACAATAATTTGACGGGAAAGGTCCGGGTGATGGCTGTTTTGACAGGCGTGGAAAGCCCCTTCGTATCAGGAAAGGTAAAGGAAGAACCAGTGGTTGAAGAACCAGAACCGGCGCCAAGACCTGAACCTCCAAAACCAAGACCTGCTCCAAGGGTGGAGGCTCCGAAACCGCAGCCCAAGATAGAAGAAAAGAAGGGCACCAGTCCTTATATCTGGATTGCAATAATCCTGATAATAATACTGATTCTGCTCTGGTATTTCTTTGGGCAGGTATAAGACCGCTGTTCCGGTTCAACCGGAACTTTTATTTTTTATTTCAAGTAAGTTAACGGACTCGCCGCGATTCGAACGCGGGTCCGCGGGTTCGAAGCCCGCTAGGATATCCTGGCTACCCCACGAGTCCATAGTTTAGCAGCGGGTTTTATAGTTTAACAGTGTATTAAATGTTTCTTGAAGGCTATGGTCATAACGCTGCTTTCAGATTTCGGGGATGTGTATCCAGCCTCCATGAAAGGCGTAATCCTTGGCATCAACCCGACAGTCAGGATAATGGACATATCCCATTCAGTACCGCCTCATGACATCCGCGCAGGTGCATTTATTCTAATGACCACTGCAGGATATTTCCCCTCAGGCACGGTGCATATCGCAGTGGTTGACCCCGGGGTTGGAACAAAACGCAGAGCCCTTGCAATCGTGGCTGAATCGCATGGAAAAGTGCATTATTTTATAGGCCCTGATAACGGTCTTCTGATTCCGGCTGCAAAAAGTCTGGGGGATTTTGAGGTGTATGAGATCACAAACAGGAATCTATTCCGAAAAAATATTTCCAGCACTTTCCACGGAAGGGATATTTTTGCACCGGTTGCAGCCCGTATCTCAAAAGGGTTGAATATCAGCGACGCTGGCAGGCAGATTTTTGATTTTGTAAATCTTGATTTTGGAAATGGAATAAAAAAGGATAATTCCTTGTCGGGCAGGATTATATTTGTTGATTCATTCGGGAATATCGTGACCAATATTTCAAAAGATCTGGTGGAGCTTCAACCCGGCGATATTCTTGAACTCGAGGAAAAGCATGTCACTTTCCACAGCTCATACGGATTTTGCAAAAAAGGTGAACCCCTGGCATTGATTGGAAGCCATGGATTCCTTGAGATTGCGATTAACATGGGAAATGCCGCTCTATACTTTGATAAAAAACCCGAAGACGAGATTGTTGTAAGAAAAATTACTTAAGCCAGCATACGGACTAAGCACAGATGAAACTTTGCGATTTTGATTATTATCTTCCGAAAGAACTGATTGCACAGTCCCCCTTAGAACCCAGGGATTCCTCGAGATTGATGGTACTGGGAAAAAATATCGAGCATCGATGTTTTTCTGATATCATAGGTTATTTTGAAGAAGGGGATACCCTTGTGCTCAACGATTCAGGAGTTATTCCGGCAAAACTCTCAGGTAAAAAAGCTACAGGAGGCAAAGTCGAGGCGCTCGTGGTTTCGAAAAGCAATGCTGGGTACGAGTGTTTGATAAGGGGCAAGAATATCCATGAAGGCGCAAGACTTTATTTCGGCGAACTTGAAGCCACAATCCTTGAAGTCAGAAAGAAAGAGTACACCAATAGATATCTGGTTGAGTTTAACTGCAACGGAAACCTCAACGATATTCTTGAAAAAATCGGGGACGCGCCCCTTCCGCCGTATATCAAGAAAAAGCTTGAGGACAGGAACCGCTACCAGACGGTATATTCCAGGGAAAAAGGCTCGATAGCAGCGCCCACAGCAGGTCTTCATTTTACAAATAACTTATTGAATGAGATAATGAACAAAGGGGTCAACATTGCTTACATTACTCTTCATGTGGGCATCGGGACATTCACTCCTGTTAAAACCCAGGACATTGAAGCTCACAAAATGGAGCCAGAATATTTTTCCATCAGCGCCGAAAGCGCAGACATAATCAATGAAACGAAAGGAAAGCTGATTGCTGCAGGGACAACCACTGTAAAGGCGCTTGAAAGCTCGTGCGTGGACGGGAAAATTGCCGCAAAGGAAGGATTCAGCCAGCTATTCATCTATCCGCCTTACAGTTTTCGCTCAGGAATCGAGGGGATAATAACCAACTTCCATCTCCCAAAATCCACGCTTTTAATGCTTGTGAGCGCATTTGCGGGCAGGGAAAAACTGATGGAGGCTTATAGTAGCGCCATATCACATTCATACAGGTTTTACAGCTTCGGCGATGCGATGCTGATTTTTAGGTAATATTTATGTCCAGAGAGCATTTCGGTAATGACTTCTCACCGCAGAGTCGCAAAGAACGCAGAGGTAAACAACGAAATGGTACGAACTCGATACGAACACGTTTGAGTTCATTTGAACTGGCGTTAATCTTTGCGTCCTCAGCGCCTTTGCGGTGAATTAAATCGGGATGGATATGTACGAATTAATTCACACAGATAAAAATACAGGTGCAAGAGCGGGCAGGCTGGCGACAAACCACGGGAGCATGGACACCCCGGCATTCATGCCTGTTGCCACAAAAGCTACCGTGAAGACGCTGACGCCCGAAGAGCTGCATGATATGGGAACACAGGCGCTCATCAGCAATGCTTTTCATCTGTTTCTTTCACCAGGGATGGAGGTAATCCAGAAAGCGGGGGGTTTGCATGAATTCATGAACTGGGAACGTGTGATATTCACGGACAGCGGGGGTTTCCAGATGATTCGTAAGGATTTTCCCTTCAAGATCGCGGATGAGGGGATTACCTACAAAAACCCGCGTGATGGGAAGAAATACTCCTATACGCCTGAAATGTGCATTGAAAACCAGAAAATTCTGGGAAGCGACGTTGCCATGATACTGGATGAATGCCCTGCCTATGGAAGTGAGTATTCCGCTGTCGAGGCATCGGTTGAGAGAACGATACAATGGGCGAAAAGATCGAAAACCATAGAGAAAAATGAAGGTCAGCTTTTTTTTGCAATACTGCAGGGCGGCGTCTTCGCAGAGCTTCGCAGGAAGTGTGCAGAGGCGCTTATCGAGATGGAGTTCGACGGCTACGGAATTGGCGGGCTTTCAATCGGCGAGCCAAAGGAAACAATGAACGAGGTATTGAAATACAGCCTTCCACTGGTGCCTGAGGATAAGCCGCGCTACCTCATGGGCGTGGGCTCGCCTCTTGAACTTTTTTCTGCAATAGAATCAGGTATCGATATTTTCGACAGCGCCTTCCCGACGAGGAATGCAAGGCACGGGACTTTGATGACCTCGAAGGGGAATGTGGACGTTGCAAGAGCTAAATTCGCTCTTGATTTTGCGCCGCTTGACGGGGAATGCGTATGTTATACATGCAGGAACTATACAAGGGCGTATCTGCATCACCTTTTCAAGGAATCGGAACTGCTTGCATTGAGGCTTGCCTCCATCCACAACCTGGCCTTTATCCAGTCCATAGTAAAGGGCGCGAGGGAAGCGATACTTGAGGATAGGTTTGCTACGTTCAAGAAGAGTGCGATAACAGGTTTCTCAGGTCATTAATAACCATAGAAAAACCCTCGTCACAAAAACTATAATTTATCACGCCGCATGCTGAGTTACCATGGAGCTTTCAAAAATAGTAAAAGAAATCCGTGAATTTGAAGGCGTTACCCGCAAAAAACCCATCGCCGACCTTATTAATATATTCGAGAGCGTTCGTTCCGAATACTCAAATGCTGTCGTGGATTTCGGGGACGATGCAGCAGTAATTGACATCGGCGGCGAGGATTACATCCTGTTCGCAGCAGACGGAATATGGGGTCGCCTCGTGAATGCAAGCCCATGGTGGGCGGGATATACTTCTGTCCTTGTCAATGTCAATGACATCGCTGCCATGGGGGGAAGGTCGGTCGCAATGGTCAATGTGCTATCCTCGGATGATAAAAACGTATGCAAAGAGATTATTCGCGGCATAAGGGACGGGATAGCCAAGTTCGGCGTTCCTATGGTGGGAGGGCATCTTCATCCCGACACCCCCTATACTTCGCTCTCGGTCGCCATTATCGGAACTGTGAAGAAAGGATGCGAGATCAGAAGCGGTACCGCTAACGCAGGCGATTCCATAATCGCAGCTTACGACATGGAAGGAAAAGTGGGACCGAATTCTCCCTACAGTTTTGATTCAACTACCATGAAAGAGCCCGTGGTTGTGCGTGAAAAATACAAAGTGATGCAGGTGCTCGGGGAGAGGAAACTTCTCACCGCCGGGAAGGATATCAGCAACCCGGGCTTGATAGGCACGCTTGGCATGCTGCTTGAGACAAGCGGAAAAGGCGCGAGGGTTGAGCTTGAAAGGATACCTTCGCCAAAAAATCTTGATTTTACGCAATGGCTGAAGATTCATCCTGCCACTGGCTTCATAGTAACTTCTTTACCTGAAAATGAATCAGAAGTGATTCGACTTTTTGAAAGCGCGGGATATACGGCAGTAAATATCGGTATTATAGAAGCTACATCACGGCTTGATATCTGCGATAAGGATAAGTGCGCCACAGTATTTGATTTCAAGAAAGACGTGGTGACAGGGATAACGCAGTGATTAATGACTTATATTAACCGCAGATAAACGCCCCGAGTCGCGCCTCGGGAGGGCGCATCCACGTCAACCGTTGCGCCAGTTGGCGTCGCCCACACGTATGGCTACGCCATACGTGGAGATACGTGTCTATGCATAACGGCGGGCATGACGCCGATGAACGCAGATTTGTTAAAATGGTACATTTACGCTAATTTTATAACATCAAAATATTTGGCTGTTCCCATTTTTCCACGGTCATTTCGTCTTTTCAAGATACGCTCTCACAGCAACCAAAAATTCTTCAGCCCTGTCAATATTTTTCTGCGCCGTCTCCTTTGTAATCTCTTCCATTGGTTCATAATCCCCTATCTGCCTCTGTTCAAAAGCCTCCACAAGATACTGATGAAACTTCTGCTTGAATATCCCGGTTTTGATGAAATGCTGCCCAAATGCAGCCACCACAGCCTGATGTTTTGAAAAATTCAAGCCTTTTGTCAGGAGGACAGCGCTTACCAGATAGAACATGGCGTAATAGGCTCTTGAAACAGCAAACCCGTACAATTCATCATCAAACAGGAGCCTTGCCCCCTTAATGCTGTCCAGAGCCTTCTTTAAAAGTGCCTCGGTTTCCTCATTCATACCGCCACTCCATCACGTTTAATATTTGAGATTAAAACGGTCTTTCTTTTACGCCAGTCTTTTTCCTTTATGGGAACAAGAGATATGAGGGTATCGAATTTCAGAGATAATGAGGACACAATATCTCCTGTGCGCTCGATCTCGGCGCAGGCATGGGAGAAATCTTCAAGGATTATAGCAATATCTATATCGGAATCACTTCTTTGCTCACCCCTTGCATAAGAACCAAATAGCATCATACTTTTGAGCTTGCTTCCGTACCTGTGTCGTAGCTCTTCCTTCAGCTCTTGAAGGATGTCTTTAATAGGTGATTCAGTTCTAGTTTTCTTGAGATTCCTTGTTTTCAATTAAATCACTGTTCTTTTATGAATAGTGTTTTACCCTATAATAGCTTGCTATGAATATTGCAGGCTTCGCATCCGCTTTCGGTAACATCCACGACTTCAATCGCCATCACAACCTCCCCGCCCACTCCATCATCCGACCCGCCCCGCCACCTCCCGCCGCGCCTCGACCGGAAGCTGCACGTCTTCAAGTCCGCAAGAAAAAAGCCCATCCCATCGATGCGGGCTTGAGGAGTTCGGCTCTAAGGGAATATTGCTGCTTCGGGAACATATCGGCGCGCCGGGGATTTAATAATTATAGAGTTATAAATTATTCTGCCCTCCTCAAAAAAGTGTTTAGGATAAATCCTGTCAAAAAGACACCCTCAGCATGTTCAGAATGCATAAAATTATGTGTGAATTATTTTATTATGTTAATACTTACTCGTTAAGTATCATATTTCAGGAAAATATGTTTTTTAATCCATCTCTTTCAATACCTGCTCCACCTGAATCTTCAATGCAGGCAGTTTTTCCTTGACCACTTTCCAGACAATCTCGTAATCAATCCCGAAATAATTGTGGGTAATTTTGTTTCTCATTCCCACTATATCTCGCCATGGTATGGAATTATATTTCGCCCGAACATCTCTGGGTATGTTTTTTATGGCTTCGCCTATGATTTCTATCTTTTTGACCACCGCTGTTGCTGTTTTATCATCCTTTATGAACTCCCCGTATTCCATTTTCCCGATAAATTCATCTATCTTATCAATAGCATCCAGTATGTCTTTTACAAAAAGTTTGTAATCACGGTTCATATTTTAATAGCCTCGGATAAGATTTGGTCTCTCAGTTCCCTTCTTATCGCCTGTTTCCTCACCACATCAACCCTGCATTTCAAGATTCCACGAAGCGACCGCTCTAATTTTAACAGGTCGAAAACATCAGGCAATTCATAGAAATCAACGAGTATATCAACATCGCTTTTTTCGGTCTGTTCCCCTCTGACATAAGAGCCGAATACACCGATCTCCTTTACTTTATATTTTTCTTGTAAAACCTTTTTACGCTTTTTGATTGCGTTTAAGATTTCTTCAAGCGTCTTTGTCATCTTTTACCTCGATCAGTGTAATGGAGCTTAAGCAGCTCTCTTATTTCCTCATTCATATCGCCACTCCATCACGTTTAATATTTGAGATTAAAACGGTCTTTCTTTTACGCCAATCTTTTTCTTTTATGGGAACAAGAGATATGAGAGTATCGAATTTCAGAGATAATGAGGACACAATATCTCCTGTGCGCTCGATCTC